>NZ_JBELPZ010000040.1:0-1127 GCF_046000445.1 Flavobacterium rhizosphaerae
TTCTTCTCAAGGACCTTTGCGTATATCTGTGTTGTCCTTATGCTGGTATGCCCAAGCATCCTTGATACGCTTTCGATCGGTACGCCATTGCTGAGCGTCACAGTAGTTGCAAAAGTATGCCTGGCTATGTGGAATGTTAACTTTTTGGAAATATCGCATAGATCCGCAATCTCTTTAAGATAGCCGTTCATCCTTTGGTTGGACAGCACGGGAAAAACCGTTCCGCTTGATTGCGCTTTGGGGTTATCCTTGTACTGGTCCATAATTCGCTTTGCCTGCGGTAAAATAGGTACACGGACGCTGGTATCGGTTTTTGCACGGCTAGTGTAAAGCCATAAGCCCCCATCAGTACCCGTAACGATATTATCAGGCGTCAGGCCGGCAAGGTCTATAAAGGCGAGCCCTGTATAGCAGCAGAAGAGGAACATGTCCCGAACGTTTTTCAGCCTTTCAATCTTAAATACCTTTTTTTCAAGCAACGAGAGTTCTTCAGATGTCAGGCACTGGCGCTCTACCTTATCGAAATGTTTTTTAAAATTGGCAAAAGGATCTTTTTCGAGCCAATCGAGCTTAATGGCCAGGTTCACCATCTTACGGAGCCTCTCAATGTGTTTCATTATGCCGTTGTTGTGTAGCCGCTGCTGGTGGTCTTTTGGTACATACGACCTGAGATAGCTTTCAAAATCCAGTAAAAAGCGGTAGGTAAGCTCTGAGAGCAGTATATCGTGGCGGTGGTATTTGTCCCGCAGGAACTTGCCGATATAGCGTTGTGTCGTCCCGTAATTCTTCATAGTACCGGGTGCGAGCTTATAAGCTGCCTCCTGGTTATGGTATTCAAAAAGTTTCTTAATGGTTATGGCATCTTCATCGTGGCCTGTAAAAAGCGCTTTGACACTGTCAACGTTAATTGGCTTTCTTTCCTGTATAAGGTTATGGTAGCCGTCGGCTATTATACTCCTGATTCGCTCGATGTAGTTGTTAAGGCCGGCACTTTCGTCCCTTTTTCCTTTAGCCCGTCCTTTAGCTTCGTCCCAGAATTTTGGATCAATTTTTTTCTTAAGTGAAATTTCAGACCTTCGGCCGTTTACAGTAATTCGTGCATAGACAGTTGCTTCTGTTGCCTTTTC
>NZ_JBELPZ010000041.1:0-1035 GCF_046000445.1 Flavobacterium rhizosphaerae
GGCAAAGAGGTATTCAGTTTTGGCAACTATACCAACCAGTGGCATGGCCAGTCTAATGGAGGCGATGAATTACCAACCGGAACATACTTCTACACAATAGAGCGTTCTAATGGTGAAAACCGCACCGGATGGGTGTACATTAACAGACAATATTAATAGTTATAAAGAATAGGTTACAAATTCCCCTTGTTTTTTATAAGCAAGGGGAATAATAAACCTTTATAATTCAGAAGCTTAATTGTTTTTATTGGGTTTTTAGGATTAAATAAATATTAAAATTTTGATTTACTGGATAAATTTTGTTTTTTTTGCTATAAATATTAAATTATTCTTTAGTTTTGAAGTTGTTTAATTGGAAATACTTGAATTTTTAAGATACACACACACATGAAGAAACTTTACCTTGCAGTTGTATTGTTCCTTGGCGGCATTTATGTTGCTACGGCCCAGCAAGACCCTCACTACACACAGTACATGTATAACATGAACGTTATTAACCCGGCGTATGCCGGTAGCAAAGACCACCTGGCCTTTGGATTGTTATACCGCAAACAATGGGTAGACATCCAGGATTCCCCGAGTACGGGTACCTTTAGCGGTCACAGCCCAGTTGGCAAGAATGTAGGCCTTGGCCTTTCTGCCATAGTGGATGAGATAGGCCCGGTACAGGAGAGCAATGTGTACGCGGATTTTTCGTACACGTTAAAGCTTGGAGGAGAGCACCGCCTGGCCCTTGGTTTAAAAGCGGGCGTTACGATGCACGATGTTGGCCTTTACAGCGACATAGGGAACGGTTATGTACCGGCCCCGGGCGACCCTGCTTTTAGTGAAAATGTAAACAATACCTACCTGAACGTAGGGGCAGGCTTTTTTTACTATACAGAGAAATACTACCTAGCCTTTTCGGTGCCCAATATGCTAAAGAGCAAACATCTTGATGTAAAACCGAACGGGCAGGACCTGGAATTTGGTTCAGAGGTGTCGCACTACTTCTTAACGGGAGGTTATGTATTCCAGCTTAGCGACAATGTAAAG
>NZ_JBELPZ010000042.1:0-986 GCF_046000445.1 Flavobacterium rhizosphaerae
GTTGGTAATTCATCGCCTCCATTAGACTGGCCATGCCACTGGTTGGTATAGTTGCCAAAACTGAATACCTCTTTGCCATAACGGTTAAAGATACTAAGCTTGCGAACATCAAGGCTCGTAAGGTCAAAGTTATCATTCATACCGTCATCGTTAGGGGAGATACCTCGCTGTACATCACAGGTAGTCTGTAATACCTCAATAGTAGCAACAGATGGGCATTCCGCATCATCTACAGGGGTTACCGTTACCATATAGGTACCTGTGGCACTGATAACCACTGAAGGGCCATAGCCTATCTCAGTACCCGAAGCATCCGTCCATACATAGCCGGCATCTGAATCAGGGGTGTAGATACCATCGGTAAACGCTGCCTGTAGCTCATACATGTTCTCATCATTACAACCCTCGGTAATGGCAACCTCAGGGGTAGGCACTATCGTAACAGCAAATGCATTCTCTGCCCAACAGTCGGCATTGTCTGCCGATACCGCATATACATACAATACCTGGCTTTCGCTTATTGCCGAACCGGCTGTAAGCATATTACCTGTGCCACCGGGACCGGTATAGTAATTACCAACCGTAAGGGCAGGCAGGCTATAGCTGTCACACATCGCAATATCGGCAGGTGCATCAGGGGTTGGCGTGGTAGTGATGGTTACAGTAAACTGCCCTGAAGTGGTACAGGCCGGGTTATCTGGTGACACCGCATATACATAAACCGTCTGGTTTGTGGTAAATGCTGTACCGGCAGGGATTACATTGCCTGCGCCATCGGCTGCATCATAATAGCCGCCAACCGTAAGGGCCGGAAGTGTATAGCTGTCACAAGCCGTTACATCTGCCACTTCCTCCGGTACAAATACCGGGCTTGGGGTAATAGTAACCGTAAAGGTGTTTTCTGCATAACAATCAGCGTTTTCTGCCGATTGGGCATATATGTAAATCATCTGGGTCGAAGTGATGATATCACCAGCGCTAAGGGC
>NZ_JBELPZ010000043.1:0-845 GCF_046000445.1 Flavobacterium rhizosphaerae
TCGTCTATCTTGGTGGTCAGGTCAAATACTTCCTGCTCATCGCCCGGGTTGTCCTCATCGCAAAGGCTGTAAGGTACAGGGTTGTTTACTACCGGCAGCGGGTTCACAATCAGTTCCAGCGCCACCACATCATAACAGCCTGTGGCGTTTTCGGTAACACGGATGTATACCGTAGCCGTAGGGCTAAGGTACGCACCCGGGGTGGTAATGGGCGATACGCCGTTTTCAGCATTCGTCTCATCATCATAGTAGCTTACACTGTACAGCGAAGGGTCTAAACCGCCCAGTACTTCTTCCGCTACAGTGCCAAGGTCAAAAATGGCCTGTCCGTCGGTATCGTCCTGCCCGTTGTCACACAGCTCGTAATCCTCCGGCGTTACCGCCTCTGGAACCGGGTTGACAATCAGCTGAAGCTCCGCGATGTCGTAACAGTCGCTCTGGTTGGATTCCATACGGATGTACAGGGTTTGTGTCCACTGGGCTATATTGGTATAGCCGGTAGTATTGGGCACTATATTTTCACCATAGGTGGCATCTTCAAAAGTTTCGTGTACGGTAACGTTTACCACGCCTGTTCCTGCGCTTACAATATCCAGCGCCGGGGTCAGGTCAAAACCGGCAAAGCCATCGTTGTTGGCATCACATTCCTGCAGCGGGTCCAGTACCGGGGCTACAGGGCCGGGGATTACCACCAACTCCTGGGAGGTTACCGAAACACAGCCGGTAGCAGCATCTTCCACACGGATGTAGATGGTGGTTGTAGCTGACAGGTACGGGATGGGCAGGGCTGCCGTAGGGTCGCCTGCCTGGGCTTCGCCCGGGGTGGCATAAAAGCTTACATTATA
>NZ_JBELPZ010000044.1:0-735 GCF_046000445.1 Flavobacterium rhizosphaerae
GTCGTAACAAGGTAGCCGTACCGGAAGGTGCGGCTGGAACACCTCCTTTCTAGAGATTACGGTCTCCGGTTTTTATTTGGTAAGAAGAAAGTTATTCTTACTCTCGCTGTTGGTTCAAAAACATTAATTTAAGAAGAAGAGAGCTGAAAAAAAGTACAAAGAATTAAGTACAAAGTATCAAGGCAAGCGGATGCGCTGCATCTTAATACTTAATACTAAAGACTTAATACTTTAAAATAGTCTCGTAGCTCAGCTGGTTAGAGTACTACACTGATAATGTAGGGGTCGGCAGTTCGAGTCTGCCCGGGACTACAAAAAAGTCAGAAAGTTCGAAAGTTAAAAGTCAGAAAGCCCCTGTGGCCTTGTGACTTGATGACCTTAGGCTTTAGGGCTTAAAAAGCACTTGAAACCTTAAATAAAAGGAAATTTTAGAAGTTGAGTTACACTATATAGTGAACCGTTCTTGCAACTGTTAACTGTACATTGTTAACTGCACACTAAAGAATGGGGGATTAGCTCAGCTGGCTAGAGCGCCTGCCTTGCACGCAGGAGGTCATCGGTTCGACTCCGATATTCTCCACAAATAGTACAAAGAAGAAAGTACAAAGTACGAAGACAGAGTCTTTATACTTGATACTTACTACTTGATACTTATAAAGTTCATTGACATATTGAGATAAGAAACAAAGTAGAATTTTAAGAAATTAGAAAGCACAAGCAGCTTTCGGCTGACAG
>NZ_JBELPZ010000045.1:0-674 GCF_046000445.1 Flavobacterium rhizosphaerae
ATCATCAATACCACCACGGTAAGCGGCTGTGCCGACTTCACCAGCTTTGAGCTGCTGGTAGAGCCACTGCCTGAGCCGGAGATCAGCACAGCCAATGGCAGCCACACCATCTGTGTGGACTTCACCACCGGGCAGGTGCTTAGCGATTTAGTACTGGACAGCGGTGTTACCCCTGACGGGCACACCTACCAGTGGTACTACAACGGTGTTGCGATAGCTGGTGCCGACCCGTCTTCGGGCACCTATACGGCTACTCAGGCAGGCAGCTATACGGTAGTGGTAACCGGCCCTGCACCCCTGAACTGTACCTCACAGGAATCTGCCGTGTTTGAAGTGCTGCAGAGCGGCCCTGCGGTAGCCATAGGCGACGGTATAGTGGTAAGCAATGCCTTTAGCGACAACCAGACCGTAACGGTACTGGTAGAAGGCTACGGGGAGTACCAGTATAGCCTGTACCCGGAAGGCCCATGGCAGAACAGTAATGTGTTTAACCACCTTGCCGCGGGGCTGCACACCATCTATGTGCGTGATGTGGCTACAGACAACCCGTGTGACATGCTGGTACTGGAAGGGGTAAGCATTATTGACTACCCGAACTACTTTACCCCGAACGGGGATGGCTACCACGACTACTGGAACATCACCGGGCTGGATGCCTCGGCGCGGATCTACAT
>NZ_JBELPZ010000046.1:0-632 GCF_046000445.1 Flavobacterium rhizosphaerae
CCCGTTGATCCTCCGTTACACGCAATATTGGTTTGCGATGCCGGGGTAAGGTTTAAGGCGGCGGCGGGCTGTGTAATAGTAGCTGTGGCTGTAGCGGTACAGCCGTTAGCATCGGTTATTGTTACACTATACGCTCCGGCGCTAAGCCCTGTAGCTGTTGCCGTAGCCTGGGCTGCGCTATCATTCCATAAATAACTATATGGTGCTGTACCACCTGTAGGAGCAACTGTTAAAGAACCTGTTGCCCCTCCGTTACAGGCAATATTGGTTTGAGATGTCATACTTGCTGTAAGGGTACACGCAGCTGGTTCAGTTATAGTTACTGAAGTTGTTGCTGTACATCCGTTAACATCAATTACGGTAATGGGATAAGTACCTGCTGCCAATCCAGAAACATATAGTGAACTATCCGGTACTCCACTATACGTCGTACCGTTTATTGTATATTCAAATGTGGCTGTACCACCTGTAATGTTAATAGTAACTGATCCGTCACTACCACCATTTACAGTAACATTACTCTCTACCACAGTCGAAGCTCCTAAAGCTGTAGCTGGCTGTGTAATGGTAAAGTTCTGAGAAGCGGTACAACCGTTAGCATCGGTTACCGTTACCGTCCATGTACCAGCCGA
>NZ_JBELPZ010000047.1:0-534 GCF_046000445.1 Flavobacterium rhizosphaerae
CTTTACATTGTCGCTAAGCTGGAATACATAACCTCCCGTTAAGAAGTAGTGCGACACCTCTGAACCAAATTCCAGGTTTTCTGCTCCCTGGTGCACATCAAGGTGTTTGCTCTTTAACATGTTGGGTACCGAAAAAGCCAGGTAGTATTTCTCTGTATAGTAAAAAAAGCCGGCACCTATGTTCAGGTACGTATTGTTTACGTTTTCACTAAAGGCAGGGTCGCCCGGGGCCGGTACATAACCGTTGCCTATATCACTGTAAAGGCCAACATCGTGCATCGTAACTCCCGCTTTTAAACCAAGGGCCAGGCGGTGCTCCCCTCCAAGCTTTAACGTGTACGAAAAGTCCGCGTACACATTGCTCTCCTGTACCGGGCCTATCTCGTCCACTATGGCAGAAAGGCCAAGGCCTACATTCTTGCCAACTGGGCTGTGACCGCTAAAGGTACCCGTACTAGGGGAATCCTGGATGTCTACCCATTGTTTGCGGTATAACAATCCAAAGGCCAGGTGGTCTTTGCTACCGGCATACGC
>NZ_JBELPZ010000004.1:0-206914 GCF_046000445.1 Flavobacterium rhizosphaerae
TGCCAAAGGGCTCCCGGCATTAAGCTGGCAAATGTTAACAGACGTACCGCATGGCGGATATTACTTTGGTAAAGAAGGCGGCATACTCAATGCCATTGTAGGCTCTGTTTACCTTGCTATAGGGGCATCTGTATTGGCTTTGATTATCAGCATCCCTTCAACACTTTTTATCCATACCTATCTTTTTTCTTATCCCAAATGGCAAAAAAGCGTGCGGTTGTGGCTTGATGTGCTGTTGGGTGTGCCGGCTATTGTTTATGGTGCTTTTGGTTTTAACCTCATGTTACTTTTTGGCTGGCAGAGTTCGTTACTGGCGGCTATTGTTACAGTAGCGCTGCTTATAAGCCCGGTAATGATGCGCTCTATGGACGAATCTATACAATACGTTTCAACGGGGTTGTACGAATCAGCTTTGTCACTGGGGTATTTTAAGGGCGAAACAGGATTCCGATTTTTGCTGAAACAATCGCTACCGGGTGTAACCACGGCTTTTTTGTTAGCATTGGGAAAAGGTATTGGCGATACTGCCTCAGTGCTTTTTACGGCGGGCTATACCGATTATATACCCGAAAGCCTTGGAGAACCGGCGGCTACCCTGCCACTTGCGATTTTCTTTCAGCTCAGTTCACCAATCCCTGAAGTTAAAGCAAGGGCTTATACAGCCGCAGCTGTACTTATTATGATCATATTAGTAATAAGTGTCGGCTCCCGTGTTATTAGTAACCAACTTTCTAAAAACAGAATAAAATGACAGATAATAAAGCCCTGCCCATAGATTGGGAAATAATACAAAAAGATGAATCCAAAGCCCTGCATAATTTATTATATGTTGATAACCTGAGCCTGTGGCATGGTAAACAGCAAACCCTTAAAAACGTTGAGCTTAACATACGCGATAAAGGCATAACGGTATTACTTGGACCTTCGGGTTGCGGAAAAACCACCCTGCTAAAAACTTTTAACAGGCTTACAGACCTTTATCCTGATATAAAAACGGAAGGGGCTATTTTGTTTGAAGGACAAAACATACTGGATAAGAGCATAGATGTATATGACCTTCGCCAAAAGATGGGGCTGCTTTCGCAAAGGCCGCACCCGCTGCCGGGAACCATTGCCGATAATATTCGGTATGCCCTAAAGCTGAAAGGCGTTAAAGATAAAAGTGAACAGGACGGGCGTATTGAATACTATCTTGATAAGGTTGCCCTTTGGGCCGAAGTGAAAGACCGGCTTAAAAAACCGGCAAGCGGCCTTTCTATCGGGCAGCAACAGCGGCTTTGCCTGGCGCGAGGGCTTGCCATACAGCCTAGGGTAATATTGGCCGATGAGCCTACGTCGGCGCTTGACCCTATTTCCAGCCGCAAGATTGAAGAACAGTTTAAGGAGTTAAGCCGTGAGTTTTCTATAGTGCTGGTTACGCATACGCTACGGCAGGCAAAAAGGCTGGCCGATTATGTAGCCTTTATGTATTTGGGTGAAATTGTAGAAAAAGGCCGACCCGAGGTAATATTTGAAGACCCTAAAACAGAAACGTTTAAAGAATACCTGTTTGAAGGGCATTAAATAAAAATGTTTATAGTATGGGCTATAAACACTTTTTTTATTTTGTTTTCGGGGCGTTGGTATATAACGCCCCTTTTTATTGGGGGTATTTCATAATTTATTGGCTGACTTCTGCGTTATTAGTAGTAAACCTAAAGCCATGAATTATAAACCATTACTGTTTTTATGTGCCTGTTTACTTTTTTGCTGTGGTAAAGAGAAAAAACAACAGGATATAAGTAAGCCTTTAAACACCAACAAATCAATAGATACGGTTGCAAAAACAAGCGAAGAAACTGAAACAGCACCTGTTAGCGCTATTGATACAGCTACGCCTGCATTACTAAAACATACTAAAAATGTTTCAGCTAACAAAAACATCATTCCACTGCCGCCAGAGGTTACATTACCTGTATTTAATACAGAAAGGCTGCCGTTACAAAATTTCTACATTAATACGGCAAAAGATACTGTAATAACAGGAAAAAATGGTGTAACCCTCACCATACTGGCTGATACGTTTGCACACGCCAATGGCAAAGCGGTTACGGGGGTAATAGCACTTGGATTAAAAGAGGCACTATCTATAACTGATATTGTAACCGGCGGGTTAGTTACACTGTCTGACGGAAAGCCCTTAGAAAGCGGGGGGATGGTATATATAAATGCAACATCGGGAAAGGAACAGGTATACATTGCTGAAGGCAGCATTATAAAAGTTGCCATCCCTTCTGAAAAGAAGTACCTGGATATGAAGATATTTAAAGGGATACAGCATGAGGAAAACTTACAAGTAAATTGGGTTAACCCCAGAAACAGTATTATTGCCCCTGCCACTATGGATACTCTGGCCGGAAGTTTTGACCGTATTGCCTTACCTGTAAAACCTTTGAAGCCTACTGAATATAAAGGGGGGACTTTTTTGAAAGTAAACGTACCAAACCCGGAGTTTTACCCTGAATTTAACCTGTATAAAAATGTAAAATGGAAGCTTACGGATGAATCAGCCTATACTGAAGGGGATACCGATAAAGAATGGGTAAAGGTAATACTTGACAGGGGGAAGCAGGAGGGTGAATATACCCTTACATTTATTGAAAAGAACAGGGACAGAAAAAGTTATAATGTAATACCCGTTTTTGAAGGCAAAGATTATAATAAGGCGCTTGCGGCTTATAACGAGGCTTATAAGAAATATGAAAGGCAGCGCAAAGCGTACCTTGAGTATGAACGGCGCTTAAATGCAGAAACTGAAGCCCGAAAGTATGTGAATGACTATGTATTTCCTATAAACGAACTGGGCTGGATAAACTGCGACAGGTTTTATGAAGAGCCTAATGCCAGAGAAATTATAGTAAATATTGAGCTTAAGGGGCAGCAGACAAGTAATGCTTTAGTTTATATGATATTTAATGAACGTAAACTTTGCTTGCCCATTTATACAGATGGTGATGGGTTTAAGGCAACCTATAAACTACCCGTTGGGGAAAAAGTCAGCTTTATAGCATGCCAGGCTGTTAGTAAGGGCACGTTACTGGCTGTGGGGCATACCGAAATAAAAAAATATACTGCGATGGTAATGAACTTGGAGCCTGTACCTGCTAATAAAAATATAAAAGATGTAATTGAGGGGAAAATAGCATTATAAGCAACAACAAACACTATATCTTCAAATTAATCAAAACACTCCATCAACAATAAATCACCTTCTTTATGTTCAATAAATACTATGCCGTCATTTTCAGCTTCATTGCTGCTGCCGCTGCGGTAGCCAATAGTAAGCTCACCATTATCTAACGGATATTTGAGGTTTTTAGTGGTAATGCCGGATACCTTACCGATAGGTATAAGCGAAATGGGGGTGCCTGCCGTATACCATTTTTCAAACTTTTCAGGGAGCAGAAATATTTTACTATGGTCGTCTAGTATCACAATTTTTAGCTTATTACGATAACGCACTATATTGGTAATGTTGGTAATAGTGTGGTCGGCACGTTTACCTGTAGCCCATATTATATTAACTGCAGTAAAACCACGTTCAATTAAAAAATCAAGCGCTTTTTCAAGATCCGTTTTGTCCTGATCAGGTGTATGAATAATTTCCAGCAGATATTGAAAATTGAGGTAGTGCTCCGGGTCAAAATTCCGGTCAAAATCACCCAGCAACACATCTACTTTTATTCCCAGTTTCATTACCCGTTTCATGGCGCTGTCTAAAACTATTACAAAAGGCGACCATTCCAGCAACTGCCCTAAAAGCTCTTTACTGCATTCGGCACCGTTGGCTATAATAAGTGCGGGTTCCTGATCGTCGCGTACTATATGGTGAGATGACATTATTGTGGTTTTAGAAGCAAATATAACATTAGATTTTAAATTTTTATAAAGTTAAAATTTTGTTAAAACAGATGTTGGTTACAACATTTATAAAAATGATATGTTCTTCTGAAGAAGATTATTAATTTTAAAACCAATCAACTAAATGAGAAACACCACTAAGAAACTTAGATGGCTTGCTTTGCTTGTGTTAATTTTTTATGCCTGCCAAAGTGAGTATGACACGTTAACTTTACGAAGTAAAAATTCTACCACTACAGCTACTTTACTTACCGGGAGTGATGCCTTAAAAATGAAAAGGGAATTATTAAGTGAATTAAATAATAACAATCAAATTGGAATATCAAGAATTACAAGTGCACTAGGAAAAAGAAATATTAACAACAGTTCCCAGCGTACAAGCTTGAGTGATATAGAGCGTTATATAGATTCTACTCGGGTTGTTTTACTTATTGATACAATAGCAAGAAAAAAGAATTACTCTTTTATGTTGGCTATTCCCGATACGAGTAAAACAACATTTTATAATTTAGTCATGAGAGACTATAATGGTTATAGGCGTACTTCTATGATAACGTATGATATGGATCCTGATTATGCTAAAGAATATGCTGTTACAGATGATTTGACTAATTTTACAGGGCAAATTACTTTAGAAATTGTTGCAGAAGATGAAGATGATCCTTGTAATCACATATCCCATGGCGGTGGTGGCATATATATGGCCAATCCCTATGAAGGTGTATATGAGAACTATAACCCACATCCATCTTGGGAAATGGTACAAGCACAACTTGCCGAGCGGGGTTTTGCATTAGACAATGCTCCTCCTGAATGGATAGAAGTAAGCCGTTCTCCTAGATATTTTAGATTGTCATATAATCTCTCCGATGATGCTGAGTGTGATGAAGATGAAGTGGGAGTGATACCGCCTGATCCTCATGTGAAAAATTGTGAAGAACTTAAAAAAATGATGGAAGATCATACTATCAGAAATACATTTACTACCTTAAAAAATAAAGTGTCTGCTGCTCCAGCAAATAGAAGGGAGTGGGGTTATGCCTTTAGTAATGATAATCCACCTGAGGAGTTAGAGTTGGGAGATTATTCTAATAATACATTAGAACTACCCTCAGGAGGTTCAATTTATGGAGGTAACCATACCCATCCTTACGATAGTAATCCAGATGAAGGGTATATCCCGATGTTTTCTATTAGTGACATATACCAACTTGCAGTGATTAAAAACAGGTATCAGGGAACAACAATTCCAGTAAGTAAGTTTGTTTTTACACTTACCGTAAAGAGTGGTAATTCAACAGAAACTTTTGCTATAAAAATTTCTAATTCAACACAATTTTATCAATGGGCGTTCAGTTTTAACCAAATGAGTAGAAGTGATAGAGAAACTTTAGCAAAAAACTTAGCGGATATTTATACTGAAACAAGAGATGCAGGCGGTGGGTGGAGTTCATATGCAAAAGATTTATTAGGATTTATGAGTGATAAGAATATAGCCGGGTTAGATTTATATAAAGCTGATGATGAAAATTTTTCCGGTTGGAGTAAAATAAGGTTAAATCATAATAACGAAGTAACTGAAATACCATGTAAATAATTATGAAAAAAATAGTATTATATTTCCTCTTACTGTCTTCAATGGCAGGATATGCACAGACATCAGTAGTTTCTTTGTATGGTCACAAGAAAACTACTGATGGCATCTATTATAAAGATTTGGATAATGACCTTGATTATTATGTAGGTACCTGGGAGTATGTAAGTGGTACCACCACATTAACTATTATCCTTGAAAAAAGAATAATGAAGCATTTTCAGGATAATTATAATGATTATTATGAAGATATATTGGTTGGTGAATACCGTTACGTAGAAAACGGGGTTGAAAAAGTTAATACGTTAGCTAATATTTCAACAATATATGATAATGCTTATGAGCATTACATTTGTGGGAATGCTTTAGTAGGACAATTCTCTCCAAGAACAGTATTAACATCTTTTGGTGACCCAAACATTGATATTATAGGGTTAGAATGCCATATGGCATTTAAGCGTGCAGATGAAAACGGCGTAGAAAAACTACATTCAAATTTTATTAAAACGCATGAAGGTGTTGGCCCTTTGGATGGTCCGACACCAACAGTTAGCCAGTATACAGTGCCTTTTGGCAAATACCTGTTAACTAAGGTCAATTGATACAGAAATCCCTGCTTTAACGGCAGGGATTTTTTTGTAAATTGATGGCTATAATTAATGCCAGCTAAATGAAAAAAATATTATTATACACCCTATTTATATCTTCATTGGCAGGATATGCACAAAGCCCGGTACTTTCTTTATATGAAGATAGGAAAAATACCGAAGGTGCTTATTATAAAGATTTGGATAATGACCTTAATTATTATGTCGGCACTTGGGAATATGTGATGGTACCACTACATTAACCATTATTCTTGAAAAAAGAATAATGAAGCATTTTCAGGATGATGTGGATGATTTTTATGAAGATATATTGGTTGGGGAATACCGTTACGTGGAAAACGGGGTTGAAAAAGTTAATACTTTAAGCAATGCCTCTACAATTTATGATAGTGCATTTGAGCATAATATAACTGGAAATATATTGATAGGCCAAACACCTCCTAGAACAGTAATGACATTTTTTTCAGACCCAAACATTGATATTATAGGGTTAGAATGCCATATGGTATTTAAGCGGGCAGATGAAAATGGTGTACAAAAGATACATTTAAATTTTATTAAAACCCATGAAGGTGTTGGCCCCTTGGATGGTCCGCCGCCAACAGTTAGCCAGTATACAGTACCCTTTGGCGAATACCTGTTAACTAAGGTCAATTGATACAGAAATTCCTGCTTTAACCGGCAGGGATTTTTTTTAAATGCCTACTGTATAATATAATCCACTGTATCAACTTCTGAAAGTCGGAAGTATCCCAGTGCATAGTTATCTTCATTACTCTGGTTTATTATATTGCCCCGAACGGAAACAGGGGGCGTTTGGAACGGACCATTTCCCGCATCACCATCTGCCATGGCAATGAGGATATCCATATAATTGTGAAACCTTTCTGAAACACCATAAAGGCTTATGCCCACATGCTGTCCGGGTTTAAAGTCTTCATTAGATATGAAATTAAACATTTCATTACCCTGAAAAAACTCATCATCTGATATATCGTAATCAGGGTAAGACAGCACTTCTGAATCAAAGCGTGCCATATAAAAATTATCTTCCTGACCGTTATCCTGAAAATAAAAGCGTACTTCTATTTCGTCTCCTAAAAATCCTCCCTCGTTGTCCTGCACAACATTTCCTATCTCCGGCACAGCATACAGGGTTTCAGTAGCAGTATACATCTGGTCATTATACTCTACTGTAAGGGTATAGGTTTCATTAATAACAGGTGCAAAATAGTTGCAGGTATATTCACCCGTTCCTGGATTTTCTGTAAATGTAAATAACGTACCCTGGCTATTGGTCACAAAAACAGTTGCCCCGTTTACCTTTGGTACTTCGCTTTCATAAAAGCCGTTTGTGGTAGTTAGTTTTATTACCTGTTGGCTGCCGTCTGTATTTTTATACCAGTTTATAGAGGCATCTACAACCAGGCGGGGCTTGGCAGTATCAAGGTCTACATCTATTACTTCTTCACAAGAAGTAAGTATAAGAGCAGTAAGTACAGCAAATAATATATATATCTTTTTCATAAATGCCTTAAAATTTAAAATTATAAGTTACACTGGGAATTACACCGAAGATTGAGAGGCGTACAGCCTCATTATTACCATTATCCACGTTTTGACGAAAGGTTATTGATGCAGCATTTTGCCTGTTATATAGGTTATAGATGCTAAATACCCATTCTCCCTGCCATCCCTTTTTCTTTTCCGGCTTGGGTACATAGGTGGCTGATACATCTAAGTGGTGGTAGGCGGGCAGGCGGTTTTGGTTTCGTAAACCATAACTGGGCACAGTTAAATCCCCGTAATGGTACTGCCCGTTAGGATAAGTAACCGGCCGGCCGGACTGTAGCGTGAATATACCGCCAAAAGACCATTTTTTATTGAGCTCATAAGAACCGGTTACGGAAATGTCATGCAGCTTGTCATACCCGGCTTTATACCAGTTGCCATTATTAATTCCGGTTTCCTGTGAGGTACGGCCCGGGGTTTGTTGTTCAGTACGCGAAAGTGTATAAGCAACCCATCCGGTAAGCCTGCCTTCATTTTTCCTGAATAATATTTCAAGGCCGTAAGCTCTTGCCTTTCCGCTAAGCACTACTTGTTCTATAGCCTCATTTGCTATAAGGTTAGCCCCATCAATATAATCCAGGCGGTTCTTTATTTTTTTATAAAACACTTCGGTTTCAAGCGAATAAGCATCATTTTTAAAGTTACGGAAATAGCCAACTGCCACCTGGTCTAATAACTGTGGTTTAAGCCAGTTATCGCTTGGTGCCCAAACATCAAGCGGGGTGGGTGATGAGGTATTGCTTATCAGGTGCAGGTATTGTGCCATGCGATTGTAACTTGCTTTTACCGATTGGTCTTCTCCTAACTGGTAAGAAACAGCTAACCGTGGCTCAAGGTTATTAAAATAGGCTATAGATTTCCCACTTTCATAATATTGAGTGCCGGTAGGCGCTGCCTTTTCGTATATTTTTAGTTCATTATTAAAAACTACCGGTTGGTTGTTGGCATAGGTGTTAAGGGTTTGTGCGCCCAGGCGGTAAAACATACTATAGCGAATGCCATAACTTACAGTAAGCTTATCAGTAATTTCCTGTTCGGCATCAATATATATGGCAGGTTCAAATGCATATTTTCGGTCGAGTTTATCAGGGTTTACTGCCGAATCATCACCGGTAGGGGTAATCTCTCCGGGGTTAAAATCATAATAAATGGCATTTACACCGTAATCCAGCTTTAGTTTATTAGTGAGATAATGTTTAAAATCATATTTAAAATTATAGTTTTTTATACCGCTATCCCAATTTAGGCCTACAAAATTAAGCTTGAGTCCATAATAGTAGTCGCTATAAATTAAACTCATATTACTAAACAGCTGCTCATTAAATAAATGGTTCCAACGCAGGTTTAATAATGTATTGCCATAAAGGTTATTAAAGCTGTCACTTATATCAAAAGCATCCCTGCCAAAATAGCCTGAAAGGTAAACGTTATTATTATCATTAAGCTTATAGCTCAGTTTGGTGTTTAGGTCATAAAAGTAAGCAGAGTTATCATTATCGGCCAGTTTAAGAAACAGGTGGGCATAACTGGCGCGGCCTCCAACTAAAAAAGAACCGCGTTCTTTTACTATAGGGCCTTCGGCCAGTAAACGGCTTGATATTAACCCAATACCCCCGGTAGCATGATATTCTTTTTTATTCCCTTCTTTCTGGTATATATCCAGAACCGAAGATAACCTGCCGCCAAAACGTGCCGGGATGCCCCCTTTATAGAGTTTCATATCCTTTATAGCATCAGAATTGAATACTGAGAAAAAGCCGAACAGGTGCGATGAGTTAAAAATAGTAGCTTCATCAAGCAGTATAAGGTTTTGGTCGGCAGCGCCACCCCTTACATTAAACCCCGAAGCGCCTTCGCCTGAATTGGTAACACCCGGCAGTTGCAGTATAGACTTAAGTACATCTACCTCGCCCAACACAACAGGCATTTTTTTAATTTCCTGTTGGGTAAGGCTGGCCACACTCATTTGCGGTGTGCGTATATCGGTGCGCCGCCTGTCATTATTTATAACTACTTCTTCTAACTGTTCACTCTCCGGACTAAGGTTAAAATTCTTCCTTACATTACCGGTAAGCGTAATTGTTTCGGTAATCGTACCAAAGCTAACATAGCTTATTTCTACGGTATAGGTACCTGCAGGCAGTAGCATAGAATAATATCCATATTCGTTAGTAGCAGTGCCCGTACCAATTTCTTTGATATAAATGTTTGCCCCTATAAGGGTTTCATTGCTTCCGGCATCATTTATGGTGCCGCTGAGGCTGTATTTTTGCTGTGAATGGCTGATAAAAAAACTACAGAAGAATAAAATGAAAAGCGTGAGATTGTATCTCGTGTTTAGTTTCATGTTGGTTTTTGATTGATGACTGTTTAGTAACGTAACTAAGACGTTTTTAATTGCCTGATGTTACAGAAAAATAGTATAAAAACTTGACTAATATTATATTAATAAAAAAAGGCATGGATTACAAATAAATCCATGCCTTATAAAGTTTAAATTATGGTATACTAATTTAGCTTAGCCAAAATTTTATTAAGTGTTTCGCTTGGCCTCATTGCTGCATCGGTTTTATCAAAATCAGGATGGTAATATCCACCAATTTCCTGTGGTTTACCCTGTGCGCCAATCAGCTCAGCATTAATTTTTTCTTCATTAGCTTTAAGTTCACCGGCAATAGCCTCAAATTTTGCTTTCAGTTCAGCATCACTGGTTTGATTAGCCAGTGCTTCTGCCCAGTATAAGGCAAGATAAAAGTGAGAGCCACGGTTATCAATCTGGCCTACTTTACGTGCAGGCGACTTATCATTCTGAAGGAACTTTTCGTTAGCCTCATCAAGTGTTTCACTCAACACAGTGGCCTTGGCATTTTTCTGTGTCTGGCCCATGTGCTCAAATGAAACGGCAAGGGCAAGAAACTCGCCAAGCGAGTCCCAACGCAGGTAGCCTTCTTCTACAAATTGCTGAACGTGTTTTGGAGCAGAACCTCCAGCGCCGGTTTCAAATAAACCGCCACCATTCATAAGTGGTACAATAGAAAGCATTTTTGCCGATGTACCCAGTTCAAGTATTGGGAACAGGTCAGTAAGGTAATCGCGCAGTACGTTACCGGTAACCGATATGGTATCTTTACCATCTTTTATCCTTTCAAGAGAAAAGTTGGTAGCATCTACCGGATTCATAATCCTTATGTCAAGTCCTGAAAGGTCGTGGTCTTTCAGATATGTATTTACTTTCTTTATAATCTGGGCATCGTGCGCACGGTTTTCATCAAGCCAGAAAACAGCAGGGGTATCGCTAAGCCTTGCACGGGTTACGGCAAGCTTAACCCAGTCCTGTATAGGTGCGTCTTTGGTCTGGCACATCCTGAAAATGTCACCTGCCCCAACGCTTTGTTCCATATATACAGTACCGTTATTATTATCTATAACTTTTACAGTACCTTCTTCGTTTAACTGGAATGTTTTATCGTGAGAGCCATATTCTTCGGCTTTTTGCGCCATAAGGCCTACATTGGGCACGCTACCCATAGTGGCAGGGTTAAAAGCGCCATTCTTTTTGCAGAACTCTATAGTAGCTTCGTAAACGCCGCTATAGCACCTGTCTGGTATAATAGCTTTAGTATCCTGTTGTTTGCCTTCAGCATTCCACATCTGGCCACTGGTACGTATCATGGCAGGCATAGAAGCATCTACAATAACATCGCTTGGTACATGCAGGTTAGTAATACCCTGATCAGAATTTACCATAGCAATGGCAGGACCGTTTTTGTATGCTTCGTCAATAGCAGCTTTAACTTCGGCTTCCTGCGGAGTGCCGCTTATTTTTGCATAAACATCACCAAGGCCGTTACGTGTATCTACACCAAGATCTTCAAACAATTGGGCATATTTTTCAAAAACATCTTTAAAATACACTTCTACAAAAGCACCAAAAATAATAGGATCTGATACCTTCATCATAGTAGCTTTAAGGTGTACTGAAAAAAGTACGCCTTTAGCTTTGGCATCTTCTACCTGTTTTGATATGAATTGCTTAAGAGCCTGCATATTAAGTGCAGAACTGTCTATAATCTCTCCGTCTTTAAGCGGCGTGCTTTGTTTTAGCACGGTAACAGTACCGTTTTTACTTACAAATTCAATCCTCACATCGGTAGCCTTATCCATAACAACCGATTTTTCACTTCCGTAAAAATCACCTTTAGCCATGCTGGCTACGTGGGTTTTACTGTCAGCACTCCACGCACCCATGGAGTGGGGGTGTGCCTTAGCATAATTTTTTACGGCTTTAGGAGCGCGGCGGTCTGAGTTACCTTCGCGTAATACCGGGTTCACAGCAGAACCAAGTACTTTTGCATAACGTGACTTAATTTCTTTTTCTTCCTCATTTTTAGGTTCCTGAGGGTATTCCGGTATGTTATAGCCTTGAGATTTTAACTCTTTAATGGCTGCTTTAAGCTGTGGGACAGAAGCAGATATATTAGGAAGTTTGATAATATTAGCTTCCGGTGTGGTGGCAAGCTGGCCTAATTCGCCCAGTGCATCACCAATTTTTTGCCCTTCGGCAAGATGTTCGGGAAAGTTAGCAAGAATTCTCCCGGCAAGCGAGATATCGCGGGTTTCTACATCTATCCCTGCTGTAGCGGCAAAAGCCTGTACTATAGGCAGGAACGAATGTGTGGCCAGCATCGGGGCCTCATCAGTTATCGTGTAATAGATCTTTGATGTATCTGACATTTGTTTGTGAAATTTTAATTTTCCTGATTTCTAAAGAAATAAAGAAAATGGTTAATATGTTTATTTGTCTTTTTGATGCTTTTTGTCAGGACATTAAAATGATCCACCATTTGTCCTTAAGTAAAAGCAAAAGGCTCGCAAATATAGCAAAACATTAACAAAAGGAGGTTGGCGTAACATTAAAAATACGTATTGGGTATAAAAAAAATACCTGCGCACTGCGCAGGTATTTTTGTATACTTTTTTTGGGAAAGATTATCTTCTTCTTTCTTTGATCTTTGCTTTTTTACCGGTAAGATCACGGAAGTAGAATATACGTGCCCTTCTTACTTTACCTCTCTGGTTAAGTTCAATTTTTTGTAATGCAGGCATGTTTAATGGGAAGATACGCTCTACACCAACTGAGCCTGACATTTTACGGATTGTGAAAGTTTGTGTGATGCCAGCACCCCTTTTCTGGATAACTACACCTTTAAAGAACTGTGTTCTTGTTTTTTCACCCTCTTTAATTTCGTAATACACTGTAATAGTGTCTCCTGAATTGAACTCAGGGAAATCTTTTTTTGTTACAAATTCGTCCTGAACAAATTTTACTAAATCAGACATGATTTCTTAATTTATTTTGTGTTAATTCCAAGCAACATTCACGGGTATCGCCAGAGGTTGGTTAGAAACAGGGTGCAAATATAGAAAATATTTTTTACAGGCAAACAAAACTTTTATAAAATTACATTGCTGTAACAATTTGTTTTTCAGTAAGCTGTACTGTTTTTCCTGAAATAGTTACTGCGGCCTACTTTGCGGCAGTCAACTCGGCAATGCGTACAATTACATCAACCGCTTTTTGCATACTTTCTACAGGCACATACTCATATTTGCCATGAAAATTGTGCCCACCCGCAAAAATATTAGGGCAGGGTAACCCCATGTATGAAAGCTGGCTGCCATCGGTACCGCCGCGAATGGCTTTTATAAGCGGTGTAATACCAAGGTCTTTCATGGCCTGTTCGGCAATTTCTACAATATGGAAAACAGGCTCTACTTTTTCGCGCATGTTAAAGTATTGGTCTTTTATATCTGCTGTTGCAATAGGCCCACCAAATTGTTGCTCAAATTTCCGGTTGATGCTGTCGGTAATTTCCTGTACTTTCTTTTTGCGTGCTTCAAACTTTTCGCGGTCATGGTCGCGAATTATAAGTTGCACTACGGTTTCTTCAATGCTGCCTTTTATACCCGTTACATGAAAGAAACCTTCATAACCTGTGGTTTGCTCCGGTACTTCATTTTTAGGTAACTGAGAAATAAAATCGTTAGCAATAAGCATAGAGTTTATCATCTTGCCTTTGGCATAGCCGGGGTGCACACTTTTACCCTGAAAGGTTATTTTTGCGCCGGCGGCATTAAAATTCTCATATTCCAGTTCTCCAATCTGGCTGCCGTCCATAGTATAAGCCCACTCTGCGCCAAATTTGGCTACATCAAACTTATGGGCACCACGGCCAATTTCTTCGTCAGGTGTAAAGCCTATGCGAATTTTACCGTGTTTAATTTCCGGGTGGTTAATAAGGTATTCCATAGCGGTAACAATTTCAGTTACGCCCGCCTTGTCATCAGCGCCTAAAAGGGTAGTACCATCAGTTGTAATAAGGGTTTGCCCTTTATACTGCAATAAATCTTTAAAGTATCCGGGAGAAAGTACAATGTTTTGTTCTTTATTCAGGACTATATCGCCACCATCATAATTTTCAATAATTTGCGGCTTCACATTGGCTCCGCTAAAATCGGGTGAGGTGTCAAAGTGCGATACAAAACCTATTACAGGTACCTCATGCTCAACATTAGAAGGCAGGGTAGCCATGATATACGCATTCTCATCAATGGAGACATCTTCAAGCCCGATGGTTTTCAGTTCTACGGCCAGTTTATTGGCAAGGTCCCACTGTTTTTGTGTACTTGGTGTTGTGTCAGAATTTGGGTCAGATTCGGTATCAACTGTAACATAGCTGATAAAGCGGTCTATTATGTGCTGCATTTAGTTTGATTTTTAAGAATCACAAAGTTACAATTATTTTATGTTTCAGGCTAAAGGAGGTTTAACTCCGCCTTAATATTATTGCGCGCAGGGGTTTCATACTTATCCCTGAAAAATGCTGTTTTAAAAATATTTTCCATATCCAGAAAGTGCTGCAAAACTTTCTTTCTGCCCGGCTTATAAAGTATATCCGGATACACAGCATATTCTTTACGTACATTTTTAAAATAGCTTTCGTATTTTTCCCATGAACTGCCCAATATGGCTAAGTCTGCATCTGTAAAAATATTAATGCTGTTATTACGGCTAATTGTATGAGATTTGGTTGCTAAAATAATTTCTTCGCAGAGATTAATTTTATCATTTGGGTAGCCAATTTTACTCAATACTTTTCTGGCATATTCTGCACTTTGTTCCTCATTATCTTTTGCTGTAGCTTTATAAATTATATCATGGTATACCAGTGCAAAAATAACAGCGGGCCAATCTTGTATAGCACCCTTACATGCGCAGAGCTCACTATACATATGTTCAAGGTGATTCAGGGTATGGTAGTAGCGCTTTTTGCCATGATACTTGACAGTAATATCTTCCCATAAAGTAAAACTATTAGTATCAGAACTGTATTTTGAGCAAGCTGTAATAAAATCATTTTTAAGCATGGTTGATTTCATAGTGTTTGAAGTATCTTTTATTAAGGATATCAAATATAAATATAACTTTATAAAAGGTTTTTTGCGGAAATTTATATTTTTTCTGGGTTTTAATGGTTTTCTATTGTTAACTACAACATTTTAGTTATACTAATTTTCATATTTTTGCAGTAACAACACAAGCAAACAATGTATAAATCGCTTATAAGGCCACTCCTTTTTAAATTTGACCCCGAGAAAATTCACCATTTTACTTTTGGAAGCATCCGGTTTTTAAATGCTATACCCGGTTTTTCTACGGTTTTAAAATCGATTTATAATATTAATGACCCGCGTTTAGAACGGGAAGTTTTCGGGCTTACATTTAAAAATCCGGTTGGGCTTGCCGCCGGGCTTGATAAAGATGCAAAGCTATATAGAGAGCTGTCTGGTATGGGCTTTGGGTTTATTGAAATAGGTACATTAACGCCAAAACCACAACCAGGCAACCCTGCCAAAAGGCTTTTCAGGCTACGGGAAGACAGTGCACTTATTAACCGTATGGGGTTTAATAATGGTGGTGTAGCCAGGGCAGTTGAGCGCTTAAAGAAAAATCCAAAAGGTAAAAACCATGTATTAATAGGGGGCAACATAGGTAAAAATAAAGTAACCCCTAATAATGAAGCAGTAAATGACTACCTGCTCTGTTTTGAGTCGCTTTATGATTATGTAGATTATTTTGTGGTGAATGTTAGCTCTCCTAACACACCAAACCTTAGGGAGTTACAGGATAAAGAGCCGCTCACCAAACTTTTGCAGGCATTGCAGGATAAAAATGCCGCTATGCCAAAACGCAAGCCCGTATTGTTGAAAATAGCACCGGATCTTACTGATGACCAGCTTTTAGATATTATTGATATTATAAAAGTAACCAAAACCGATGGTGTTATTGCTACCAATACTACTATTAGCCGCGATGGACTGCTTTCTGATAATAAAAATGAGGCGGGTGGGCTTAGTGGTAAACCGCTCTCAAAACGTTCCACAGAGGTGATTAAATTTTTAGCAGAAAAGAGTAATAAATCATTCCCTATTATAGGGGTTGGGGGTATACACAGTGCCGAAGACGCCCTTGAAAAATTGCAGGCCGGAGCCAGCCTGATACAGTTGTATACCGGCTTTATTTATGAAGGGCCAAAACTTATTAAAGATATTAATAAAAGTCTCCTGGAGAAAGGTATATGAGCAAAGTGAAAATCATAGAGTGTCCGCGCGATGCTATGCAGGGTATCAGGCCTTTTATACCAACGCAACGAAAAATAGCCTACTTACAGTCGTTATTACGGGTAGGTTTTGACACTATTGATTTTGGAAGTTTTGTATCGCCTAAAGCCATCCCCCAAATGCAGGATACCGCAGCGGTACTTGCCGGGCTTGACCTTTCTTCCACTAAAAGTAAACTGTTAGCTATTATAGCCAATACCCGTGGTGCACAAATGGCTGCCGGGCACAAGGAAATTAAATATCTGGGGTACCCATTCTCTATATCTGAAAATTTCCAGATGCGTAATACGCGTAAAACCATTGCAGAATCGGTAATTACATTACAGGAAATACTGGAGATAGCCCACAAGTCTGATAAACAGGTAGTAGCTTACCTTAGTATGGGTTTTGGAAATCCATACGGTGACCCCTGGAATGTGGATATAGTAGGGGAGTGGACGCGCAAACTCGCAGCTATGGGTGTGAAGATTTTGTCCCTTTCTGACACAGTAGGGAGCAGTACCCCGGAAGTTATTGACTATTTGTTTGCTAACCTTATCCCTGCATTTCAAGATGTTGAGTTTGGAGCCCATTTACATACTACACCTGATAAATGGCATGAAAAGATAGATGCTGCTTATAAAGCCGGATGTCGCCGTTATGATGGCGCCATACAGGGTTTTGGCGGTTGCCCAATGGCAAAAGATAAACTTACAGGTAATATGCCTACCGAAAAAATGCTGTCTTACTTTACGGTAGCTAAAGCTGATAGTGGCCTTAATTCCCTTAGTTTTGAAAGCGCTTATAATGAAGCTACCAAAGTGTTTGGAGAGTTTCATTAATTATAATTAGTAATATTTAAATTGTTATTCTAAAGATTTAGTACGTTCTCACAAAATTAGGTTAAAAGGTTTGTTTTTTAATTGCCTAAAAAGCGTTATATTTGCACGCAATTTAACTACAAATTGCACATGAAAGCACACACAACAAAAATCATTGGCGAGGGTTTAACTTACGATGATGTATTGCTTGTACCAAATTACTCAGAGGTTTTACCCCGTGAAGTAAGCATAAAATCAAGATTTTCTAAAAACATTACGCTAAACGTTCCTGTAGTCTCTGCCGCTATGGATACTGTTACCGAGAGTGCAATGGCTATAGCCATGGCGCGCGAGGGCGGTATTGGTGTACTGCACAAAAATATGACTATTGAGCAGCAGGCAGCCCAGGTACGCAAAGTAAAAAGGGCAGAGAGCGGTATGATTATAGACCCCGTTACGTTACCGCTTACAGCTACTGTGTCTGATGCTAAAAGCGCCATGCGGGAGTATGGCATTGGAGGCATACCGGTGGTAGATGAAAATGGCATTTTGAAAGGTATTGTCACCAACCGTGACCTTCGTTTTGAAAAAAATATGTCGCGTGCTATAACCGAGGTGATGACATCTGAAAACCTGGTAACAGCAGGAGAAGGTACTACCCTTAATGTGGCAGAAGATATACTGCAACATAATAAAATTGAGAAATTACCGGTTGTTGATAAGGACTATAAACTGGTTGGCCTTATTACCTTTAGAGATATTACCAAAGTAACCCAGAAGCCACAGGCTAATAAAGATAAATATGGCAGGCTGCGCGTAGCAGCGGCCCTTGGAGTTACTGCTGATGCCATTAAACGTGCCGAAGCGCTTGTAAATGCCGGTGTTGATGCGGTTATTATTGATACGGCACACGGGCATACCCAAGGTGTTGTAAAGGTGCTTAAAGAGGTAAAAGCTAAATTTCCTGACCTTGATGTGGTAGTAGGTAATATTGCCACACCCGAAGCAGCGCTTTACCTGGCAGAAAATGGTGCAGATGCTGTTAAAGTAGGTATAGGGCCTGGCTCTATATGTACTACCCGCGTGGTAGCCGGTGTCGGTTTCCCGCAGTTTAGCGCTGTGCTTGAGGTTGCAGAAGCTTTAAAAGGCACCGATGTACCGGTAATTGCTGATGGTGGCATACGTTATACAGGTGATATACCCAAAGCGCTTGCTGCCGGGGCTGATAGTGTAATGCTGGGTTCATTATTAGCAGGTACTAAAGAATCGCCGGGTGAAACCATTATTTTTGAAGGGCGTAAATTTAAGTCATACCGCGGTATGGGTTCTGTTGAGGCCATGCAGGAAGGCAGTAAAGACCGTTACTTTCAGGATGTGGAAGATGATATTAAAAAACTGGTTCCTGAAGGTATTGTGGGTCGTGTGCCTTACAAAGGTGAGTTGTTTGAAAGTATGCTGCAGTTTGTGGGCGGACTTCGTGCTGGTATGGGCTACTGTGGCGCTAAAGATATTAAAACCCTGCAGGAAACCTCTAAATTTATCCGCCTGACGGGTAGTGGTATTGCAGAAAGCCATCCGCATGATGTTACCATAACCAAAGAGGCGCCTAACTATTCAAGGTAATCATTTAAAAATATAGATAAGATAAATAAAGGGCGGCTATTTAGCTGCCCTTTATTTATAAGTACTTTGAAATGGAAATATCATTAAAACATATCTTCAAACTGTTTGTATAAGGTACCGTCGCTCAATTCGGCACCCTGTTGCAGCAGGCTAAAAATTTCTGCGTTGCGGTCTTCACCAAAATCTTTTTTTCCGCGTGAAAATTGTACTTCTTTACCAAACAGATTTTCATTAAGCCATTGCAGTCCGGCATCGGTTAAAAAGTCGGCAACAGGTGTATGCGCATGTATAATGATGCTTTCCATACTTTCATTTCCGAGTTTAAATAAAAAAATATGGTTTTTGCTATAGTGCTCCAGCCATTGGGCTTTTTCCAGCACGGCATCCCATATCAGGTCGCTAAACACATCCAGTTCCTGCTCGGCCACTTCAGGTTTTTCTGCTTTTATAGCATGCCATTCATTTTTATCAATTTGTTGCGATGCCAGAAAACGGATAAACTCTTCGTGCAGTTCTTCAAATTGTTCTTTGGTAAGGCGGGTATATTTCATTAATAATAAATTTGTTAATTTAAAATTTGCTTAAACCAGAACAGCAGTAATAAAAAAAGCCTTCCGGTGAGGGAAGGCTTTTAATTATAAACCTGAATTAGTTTTGCTCCGCTACAATTTCGTATGGAAGCTCAACAATAACATCACGGTGTAGCCTTACATTGGCAGTATATTTACCAGTACGCTTAACAATACCGCTGTTGATATATTTTTTATCAATGCTCTGGCCATTTTTCTCAAGTGATTCAGCAATATCAGCATTGGTTATAGAACCAAAAAGTTTATCACCTCCACCTGTTTTGGCAGCAATTTTAATTTCAAAAGTTTTAAGTACTTCTGCAGTTTGTTTAGCATCATCAATAAGCTTTTGCTCTTTAAAAGCACGTTGCTTAAGGTTTTCTGCTAATATTTTTCTTGCAGTTGGGGTAGCTACAACAGCAAACCCTTGTGGTATAAGATAGTTACGGCCGTATCCTGGCTTTACTGTAACTACATCGTCTTTAAAACCTAAGTTTTGTACGTCTTGTTTAAGTATAAGTTCCATGGTATTGCCTTCTTTTTATTTTAATAAATCAGCCACGTATGGCATTAATGCTAAATGGCGAGCCCTTTTAACGGCTACAGCAACTTTGCGTTGGTATTTAAGTGAAGTACCTGTTAGGCGGCGTGGAAGTATTTTACCTTGCTCGTTAACAAATTTCAATAAGAAATCAGGATCTTTATAATCTACATATTTAATGCCTGATTTTTTGAAACGGCAATACTTTTTAGTCTTGTTTGTCTCAATATTCAAAGGCGTAAGATACCTGATATCTCCGTCTTTTTTTCCTTTAGCTGACTGTTCTATACTTGACATAATTAGTTTGCTTTAGCTTTTAGTTTTTCTCTTCTTCTTTCTGCCCATGCAATAGCGTGCTTATCAAGGGTTACGGTTAAAAATCGCATTACTCTTTCATCACGGCGGAACTCGGTTTCAAAGCCAATAAGCACTTCAGCAGGAGCTTTAAATTCAAACAGGTGATAAAATCCGCTTTTTTTGTGTTGAATCTCGTAGGCCAATTTTTTAAGGCCCCAATCTTCTTTTGCTACAAATTCGGCACCCTTTGAAGTAAGATACTCCTCAAACTTACTTACTGTTTCCTTTACCTGTGTTTCAGATAAAACGGGATTCAAGATGAAAACAGTTTCATAATTGTTCATAATCAGTTTATTTAATTTTGTTATAAATTGGGTGCAAATGTAGTTAATTATATTTAATCTGCAAGTGCTAAAAATGGTTTTTTTATTGTTAAAAAAAATGTTTTTTATTTATATTTGTCTCACTCCAACTAAATAATAACATTACTAAAATAAACAATAACAAATGAGACTTAACTGTGTAGTGGTAGATGATAGCACCATACATAGGATAACTATTGCCAAGCTTGTAAATGAGCACCCGGACTTAGCTCTGGTAGGTGATTTTTCCAATGCTTCTGAAACGCGGAGCTGCATTATTAATAAAAATGTAGATTTGCTGTTTTTGGATATTGAGATGCCTGTGCAAACCGGCTTCGATCTTCTTGACGGGTTAAAATCCCGTCCGCAAATTATATTTGTATCCTCCAAATCAGATTATGCTTTAAAAGCGTTTGATTATGCTGCTGTAGATTATCTGCACAAGCCTATAACGAAAGAACGCTTTAATAAAGCGGTACAAAAGGCAATGGATATATTTCAGCTTAAAAAAGAAGGTGTTGAAGAAGAGGGCGAGTTTATTTTTGTAAAAAGCAACCTTAAAAACTTTAAAGTATATATTAATAAAATTAAATGGGTTGAAGCCTTTGGTGACTATATAAAAATTAATACTGAAGACGAAACGCACCTTGTACTTTCTACAATGAAATCTTTTGAAAGTGAGTTGCCTATGGATAAGTTTTTAAGAGTGCACAAATCATATATTATTAATATAGATAAGGTACAGAAATTTAACAGCAGGTTTGCCGAAATTGGCAATACACAAATACCTTTGAGCCGAAATAAGAAAGAAGACCTGGCCAATGCGCTTAACAAGCCTTAATACGGATCGGCATTTATAGTTATTTTTACGGCTTTGTACTGGGCTACGGCATCCAGGCTTTGCAATACTTTCAGTATGGCTTTTTTGGTAGGTTGCAGCCCTGTACCTGGTGGTATTTTTACCATTAAGGACCTTATATATTCATTACGTATACGGCTTATAGCTGGTTCTTCAGGACCCAGTACAGGTACCTGTAACTGGCTACAGAGTACATTGTATAGCCAAAGTGCGGCATTTTTTACTTTTTCATAGTCTTTATGGCGCAGGGTTATGCGTATCAGCCGGTAATACGGCGGGTATTTATAATTATGCCTTTCATACACCTGCTCGGCAAACATGCCTTCATAATCATTTTCGGTAACCTGCCTTATTACATTATGCAGCGGGTTATAGGTTTGTACCAATACCCTGCCACGGTCATTTTTTCTCCCGGCCCGGCCTGCTACCTGTACCATCATTTGGTAAGCCCGTTCAAAGGCCCTAAAATCAGGCTGGTACAGCATATTATCAGCATTTAGTATACCTACCATGCCTACATTGTCAAAATGCAGGCCTTTGGCGAGCATTTGTGTGCCTACCAAAATATCAATTTCCCTGTTTTTAAAAGAGTCTATTATTTTTTCATAGCCATGCCTGCCCCGGGTAGTGTCCTGGTCCATACGCCAGGAATTTTTCTCAGGAAAAAGCACTTTCAATTCCTGTTCAATTTGTTCGGTACCAAAGCCTTTGGTAGAAATATCGGTGCTGTGACACTTATGGCATTGGGTTGGGCTGGCTATATGATACCCGCAATAATGGCAGCGCAGGGCATTTTTGTATTTATAATACGTAAGACTCACATCGCATTGTGGGCATTGGGGTACATGCCCGCAGGTCATACATTCAATGTACGGGGAAAAACCCCTGCGATTCTGGAAAAGTATTACCTGTTTTCCTAATGCCAGGGTTTCGGCAACAGCATCTGTCATGGTATCGCTAAAATGCCCTGTCATTTGTTTACGCTTATATTTATCTTTAAGGTCTATAAGAATTATTTCCGGAGGTATAACATTGCCATACCGTTCTTTTAATTCTGCGTAACCATATTTGCCGCTTTGTACATTAAAATAACTTTCCAGGCTTGGCGTTGCGGAGCCTAACAGTACTTTGGCATTATGATAGTTTGCAAGTACTATGGCAGCATCCCGGGCATGGTAACGCGGCGCAGGATCCTGTTGTTTAAAACTTTGTTCATGCTCCTCATCTATAACAATAAGTCCTAAATTATTAAAAGGTAAAAACAATGCCGAACGTGCACCGATTATTACCTGTGCTTTTTCTGAACCTTCTAATACCTGTAGCCATGATTCTACACGTTCATTATTACTGTATTTGCTGTGGTATACCGCAACCTTGTTGCCAAAGTAAGCGCTAAGGCGTATAACTAATTGTGCTGTAAGGGCAATTTCTGGCAATAGGTAAAGCACCTGTTTACCGCTTTGTATATACCCTTCAATCAGTTTTATATAAATTTCTGTTTTTCCGCTGGATGTAATGCCATGCAGGAGAGTGACATTGTGCTGCTCAAAACTTGTGGTAATGCTGTTAAATGCAAGCTGCTGTTTTTCGCTAAGACTAAATCCAGCGTTGTTTGAACCTTCAAACTGTATACGGTCTTCTTCAATATAATATTCCTCAAAAATTTCTTTATCTATAAGTGATTTAATGACCGTTGCTGTAATCCCTGCATCAGTAAGTTTTTTTACCGCAACAGGTTTTTTATCTGATGCCTGCAGCTGAAAATAATGCATTACAGCTTCGCGCTGCTTTTTTGCCCTTGATAATACTTCTAAAAGCTGGCTTAATTGTTCCTGCTGTAAAAACTGTTCCTGAAGGCGTATATAGCGTATGGCCTTTGGCTTGTACTTTTCTGAAATTTCTTCCTGGAGGGATATTGCATTTTTTGAAATGAGCCGGTTGATAACGGGTAACACCGTTTTTTTATTAAGTATATTGCTTACTTCCTGAATTTTTAAAGCCGACTGTACCTGCAAGGCTTCATATACAAGGTACTCTTCGTCATTTAAATCAGCACCTTCTGCTACAAAATCTTTTTTGGGTGTAATAATGGTTTCACTTTCTAACAGCAGCCCGGATGGCAGGGCAGATTTGTACACTTCGCCAATGGTACACATATAATAATCTGCCACCCATTTCCAGTGTTGTAGCTGTATAGGGGTAACTATAGGTTTTTCATCCAGTATATGGTGAATTTCTTTAGCTTCATAAAGCCTTGGTGGTGTTTGGTGTAATGATGCTACTAAACCTGTATATATCTTATTTTTACCGAAAGGTACCGCCACACGCATACCCTGCTGTAAAAAACCGTATTCGGCTTCGGTTACGGCATAAGTAAATGTATTGGGCAACGCCAAAGGGAGTATGGCTTCTATAAAATAGGGCATATACTTAATTTACTACAAATATAATTTAAAAGAATGTGGGGGCAAAGCAGGCGCTGTTTTGAGTGTTGAAATAAAAAAGCACTCCCTGATAAAAGGAATGCTTTATGTAATATAATATTAAATGTTTTAGTTAACCCTTGTCCAGGTCTGGCTGCGGCCGATAAATGAAAAGCCCACGTAACCCCTGACGTCAAGTTTGTCTTTTCCGTCTAATTTAATGGTACAGCTGTAGAGTTTCCCTTTATTAGGGTCAAGAATGTCACCATCGGTGTATTCATTGCCATCTTTGGTAAGGCCTTTAATAATTACAAGCCCCAGGATGGGTTTGTCTTTATCAGCGCCTTTACAGTCCTGGCATTTGGCGTTTTTCTTGGCGGGGTTAAGTATCTCTACCACTTTACCATAAATTTTGCCATTCTGTTCATAAATTTCTACAATAGATTTGGCTTCACCCGTTTCGTCATCCCAGGTTTTCCATTTGCCTGTAACACTTTGTGCCTTAGCCGAAAATATACCTGCTACGGCTACGCATAAAAAAGTAAGGATTATACGATTCATAATATAAGTTGTTATGTTTTGTTAAATATACAAATTTTTACGCTTTAATTTATGAATAAGGGCGTTTAGTTCAAATCCCAATAAAAGTATAAAGCAGTTTATCCATATATATAACATTAATACAAGTAGCGTGCCAATAGAACCATACAGTTCATTATACTTAGAGAAACGCGTAACATAAATGCTGAACCCAAATGAGGTAAGGCCAAACAGGATGGTGCTAAAAACCGAACCGTAACTAAAAAAGGCCGCTTTGCGTGTTTCCTTTGCGGCAAACTTAAACAGCATAGAGGTTACTATAAGTATCATTAGTATTAAAAAGCCATAACGGCCAATCTCTAAAAGGTAAACATCATCGGTAAGGAAACCGTTTTTAGTGAGTGAGGCTATAATAATTTGTAGTATTACTATAGCTACCACCGTAATTATAAGCAACACAGCAAAAAAGAGAGAAAGCCCAATAGCCAGGGCATATTGACGGAAGTATGTGCGCTTAATGGTAATGTGAAGGCTACTCTGAAAACCGCTGAGTATAGCATTCATACCATTGCTCATTAACAATATGGCAAGCAATATACCGGTACTTAACAGGCCGCTGTTACTGTTGTGCAAAATATCGTCCAGTATAATACGTATGGCATCAAAAGTATTAGGCGGAACATTATCGGCTACAAACTGCATAAAATCCTCTTGGAAATTTTCTACAGGGATGTAAGGGATAAGGTTTAGTATAAAAAGGGCAAATGGAAACAGCGACATAAAAAAACTAAAAGCAATAGCCCCGGCACGGTAGGATATATCGCCTTTTACAATTCCTGTAATGTAAAGTTCCAGCAGGCCGTATAGTGTAAGCCCTTCAGAATAAGGTAGCTTAATGCTTTTACCAAAGCGAACCAGATATTTTACAACAGGTATCTTTTCAAGTTTATGTTCCAGTTCTATGGACATTTAAAAGGCTTTTAGGCTGAGATCCATATTGTATACAGAGTGTGTAAGTGCTCCGCTTGATATGTAGTTTACACCACATTCGGCATACTGGCGCATAGTATTTTCATTTATTCCCCCGCTTGATTCTGTCTGGCAGTAATTACCAATTAGCGCTACAGCCTCGCATGTTTGGGCATAATCAAAATTATCAAGCAAAATACGGTGTACACCCGGGTTGGCAATTATTTCTTTTACTTCATCCAGATCCCGAGCCTCTACTATAATTTTTAACGGCAAGTTATTTTGGCTAAGGTACTGTTGCGTTTTTTGTATGGCAGGTGTTATGCCGCCGGCAAAATCTATATGGTTATCTTTTAGCATTACCATATCATACAGGGCAAAGCGGTGATTTTCTCCCCCGCCTATTTTTACGGCCCATTTTTCAAGTGCCCGTATTCCGGGTGTGGTTTTGCGGGTATCCAGCACTTTGGTGCCTGTGCCTGCCAGTATATCTACATATTTTTTGGTTTTGGTAGCAATGGCGCTCATACGTTGCATGGCATTAAGCACCAGCCTTTCAGCTTTTAATATGCTTTGTGAACTACCCGAAACATGAAAGGCCACATCGCCATATTTTACAGGCGTTCCGTCTTGTACAAAAACTTCGGTCTTTAACGCCGGATCCACAAAATTGAATACCATTTGTGCAAAATTTACTCCGGCAATAAGCCCTTTATCTTTTACTAAAAGCTTAGCACGGCCTGTAGCGTCAGGCGGTATGCAGGCAAGTGATGAGTAATCGCCTGGGCCAACATCCTCGCGTATTGCATTGGCTATAATAAGGTCAAGTTCTTTCTGTAATTGAGTGTCCGAAATCATCTCGTGGTTTTATAATAGCTAAGGTAGGGAATTTTTCGGGAAAGGTGAATGTGGAAAAACAGGTGTTAATGAGGTTATATTGTTATAGATTTATTTAAAATCGGCTATAATACATTTAGCCCTAATAAAAATATACTTCCTTTTTTATCTATACCTTTTAAAATTTCGATATCAGAGTTGTCAAAGGCATTTTTAAAAGTTATTTTAAGTACATTATCCTGTAAGGCTTCAATACGTTCAATTTTTGAAAGTGGGATTTTATATTGCACACCAAAATCCTTGCGAAAGTATGTAAATAGAAAAAAGAGACCAACCCCTAAAATAGCGGCAGTGTATAAAAAACGCTCTATATCAACAAAATAAGAAATAAAGGCAAGAACAGCTATATAAAAAATGATAAAAAAACTTTTCTTGTTATTTATCTTTTTGCGGTTTTTTGCTGCCGTTTGTGATGTTTTTTCTAAAAGCTCTTTTGTTTCCTGCCAGTTACCAGTATTGGTTAGATAAAGGTTCTCTTCATCAATATTTATGTAGCCATCATTATATTTAAAGTAGTGCTTCATTAAAAGTACATTTAGCAGTAAGCAATGTATAAAATTTCAATCAAAGATAATCCGCTATGCTACACTAATTGCTTTACCTATATGTTTTTTAGAGCCCTTCTCAAAAGTAAAATCGATACGCCCAAGGTTAATTCCATAGCAGCCTACCTGGTTAATGAGTACATCTTCTCCGGCTGAATTCTTTTCAATAACAGGCTTATCTAAAAAAGTATGGGTATGTCCGCCAATAATAAGGTCAATATCTTTAGTGTTAGCGGCCAGTACTTTGTCTGATACTTTATCGCCACGATATTCATAACCCAGGTGCGAAAGGCATATTATAAGGTCGCATTTTTCATCTTCTTTAAGGATTTTACTCGAGTCCTGTGCAATTTCAACCGGGTTAAGGTATACGGTTTCTTTATACATTTTTTTGTCTACTAACCCTGCAAGTTCAATACCAAGCCCAAAAACACCTATTTTAATTCCGTCTTTAATAAACGTTTTATATGGCTTTACTATACCATCTAATACGGTTTTTGAGAAGTCATAATTTGCCACAGCAAAATCAAAACTTGCATTTGGCAATTGTTTATAAAAACCTTCTATGCCGTTATCAAAATCATGGTTACCCATGGTAGAAAGGTCGTATTTAAGCATGCTCATAATTTTAAATTCCAACTCACCGCCATAGTAATTAAAATACGGAGTTCCCTGAAAAATATCACCTGCATCAAGCAACAATACATTGGGCTCTTCACGGCGCACCTGTTCTATAAGTGTAGCCCTGCGTGCAGCGCCACCCAGGTTTGGAAATTTTGGGTCGTCTGCCGCAAAAGGGTCAATATGGCTGTGCACATCATTAGTATGCAGTATGGTAATTTTTTTTGCTTTGCCGGGTAAGGGCGCATCAAAACTACTTAATGAAAGCCCGCCTATAACTAAGGCAGAGCCGGCGGCGGTTTTTTGTATAAAATCCCTGCGTTTCATTTTATTCTGTTATTATACGCTCTGTTGTAATAACAGGCAGCGTGTCTACTTCTTTAAAATAATCTATGTATAAGTTGCGTAGCTTATAATCCATATCATAAGTCGTTACTGCCTTTTTAAAAAAATCCATGTTGTCGCCGCCATTAGCCAGATAATCAGAAGTGGCTACATAATATATTTTGTCTGTTTGCACAGGCTGGCCCTGCACGGTTACTTTTTTAACGTTGCCGTTTTTATCCAGTATAATTTCCATACCTGTAAGTGGGTGTGGTTTACGCCCATCGGCCATATAATTAGCAATATCTGTAATTTGCTGACCTTTTAAGGCAATTACCAATAGTGAATTTTCAAAAGGCATAATTTCGTAAGCAGTGCGCGCAGTAACATTACCTTTGGGTATAATAGCCCGTATGCCGCCATAATTAAGCAGGCAAACATCTACATGTTTATTTTCGCGTTGCATGAGTAATTTATCCGCTTTATCAAACGCCACATCAGACATAAGGTTTCCAATAGTGGTTTGCCAGCCTTTAATATGTTGGGACTTATCAAAGGTTTCCGGTGCATAGGCCAGTATGCTGTCCAGGTCACGGTTTATATGCTCACGGTAGGGCGAAATAAAGTTTTCAATTTGTTTTTCAGGAGAAATATCTTTGTTGATATTAATCTGTTTGCCGGTTATAGCTGTATTTTTGTAGTTACTGCTACTGCAAGAGGCTAATATTATAATTGTTAGGAATAAAACAATCCTGTAATAGTATGTGTTATACTTTTTTCGCATAGATATTGTGTATGACCTTTATTTCAATACTTTTGCATTTGGCAATAAAAGTACTATGTTTTTAAGGTTTATTAAAGATTTTGGCCTAAAAAAGAATATTAAGAAAAGGTTATATAATTATCAAGCCGCTGCCGCTACAGGAAAAATTAAAAAAGTAGGTATAATAGTCCCCGAAGTACATAACGGGCAACTTATACAAAGATTAACAGGCAGGGGTATAAAGGGAGAAGATATAACTTCACTTTGTTTCATTAAAAGGAAAAATAAACAGGAAAATGCCAAAGGCATATTTTCTTACACAGATATTACAGCTGGGGGAGATTTTACAGGGCAGGAAGTAAGCAGTTTTATAAAACAGCCTTTTGACCTGCTGATAAGTTATTACAATAATGGCGAATTACCCCTTGTTGCAGCTTCAGTGCAATCGGAGGCAGGCTTTAAAGTGGGGCTTTCGGGGGCAGATATACGTATTAACAGCCTCATTATTGATTCGGTAGCGGGTAATTATGATGAATTTATAACAGAACTATTTAAATACTTGAATACTTTAAATAAATTGTGATATGCAGTTATTAACAGGTACAGGCGTGGCGCTGGTAACTCCTTTTAAAGAAGACTTTACGGTGGATACCAATGCGTTAGAGCGTATAGTGAATTACCAGATTGAGGGAGGTATTGATTACCTTGTGGTGTTGGGCACAACAGGAGAGCCTGCTATACTAACCAAAGAAGAAAAAGAACTGGTTATACATACGGTTATAAAAGCAAATGATAACCGGATACCTTTGGTTTTGGGTGTTGGCGGTAACAATACTGCCGAAGTGGTGAATGAACTTAAAACGAGGGATCTTTCAGCTTTTAGTGCGGTATTATCTGTTTCGCCTTATTATAATAAGCCAACACAAGAGGGAATTTACCAGCACTTTAAAGCTATTGCGCAAGCATCTCCGCTACCGGTAATACTATATAATGTTCCCGGCCGTACTGCAAGTAATGTGTTACCTGCAACGGTAATACGCCTGGCAAGTGACTTTAAAAATATTGTAGCTATAAAAGAAGCTGCGGGCGATATAGTGCAAGCCATGAAACTTCTTCAGCATAAACCAAAAGAGTTTTTAGTGATTTCTGGTGATGATATGCTGGCCTTACCGGTAATACTTGCTGGAGGAGCAGGGGTGATATCTGTAATTGGGGCAGCATTTCCTAAAGAGTTTTCGCAAATGGTAAAACTTGGGCTTCAACGTAAAACAGACGAAGCCTACCAACTCCATTATCAGTTAGCTGATGCTATAGATATGATATTTGAGCAAGGTAATCCTGCGGGTATTAAGTATTTGCTTAACGAACTTGGACTTGGTAATGATGTGGTAAGGCTGCCATTGGTAACTGTAGATGATGCCCTGAAAGCAAGGCTTAAAACTTTTACAAAGCAACTGCTTAGCGTTGCCACGGTGCGTTAAAAGGTTTATTTTTACAGGCAGTTATAATAATTTTGGTAAAATACAGTTTAGTAAAGTGCCTTAAGGCATGTTTTTATAAGATAATCATGCCGGGTAAAATTTATTTTTTTATTAACCGGATTATTGATAATTTTGCAGTTTTGTAAACATTGGCTGCGTAATAGCCCCACCACTTATGTATAGAATTTTTTATATACTTTTTTTAGCCCTTATACTTACTTCATGCAGCGAATTTCAAAAGGCAGTTAAATCAGATGATATTAAACTGCAGTATGAGGTTGGGGAAAAAATGTATGAAAAGGAAAAGTATGCGAAGGCAATACGTCTCTTTGAAAAAATAGTACCCTCTTACAGGGGTAAACCGCAGGCCGAAAAGCTGTTTTACATGTACAGCATGTCTTTATATAATACAAAACAGTATTATACAGCAGGATACCAGTTTGAGAGTTTTGCGGCTACGTATCCCACAAGCCTAAAGGCTGAGGAAGCTGCTTTTTTAAGCGCTAAGTCTTATTCTATGCTTTCTCCCAGGTATTCATTAGACCAGGAAGATACATACAGGGCGTTAGACAGGCTACAGGCATTTATTAATAAATATCCTAATTCCCAGTACATGCCAGAGGCTAATGAAGTTGTACAGACACTAAATGAAAAACTGGAGAAAAAGGCTTTTGAAATTGCAAAACAATACCATACTACTGCAGAATATTTTGGAGATTATACCGCTCCTATAAAGGCTTTTGAAAATTTTTTAATAGATTTTCCGGGTTCAAAATACAGGGAAGATGCATTATATTATAAATTTGACAGTGCGTATGAACTGGCTATAAACAGTGTATATGCTAAAATGTACGACAGGCTTTTAGCTGCTAAAACGCACTATGCTGCGCTGATTAAGTTTAATGCAGATACAAAATACAGACAGGAAGTTGACCAGAAACTGGCAGATATAGACAAAGCATTACAAAATTTTTCTAAATAAACGTTATGATAGATTTAAAGAAGGCCTCGGCGCCCGTAAATACCATTACCTACAATAAGAACAAGATTGAAGAACCGACAGGTAATGTGTACGAAGCTATAACTATTATAGCTAAAAGGGCGAACCAGATTAATACAGAGATAAAAAAAGAGCTTATTGAAAAGCTTGAAGAATTTGCTACTTATAACGATAGCCTTGAAGAGGTTTTTGAAAATAAAGAGCAGATAGAAGTTTCTAAGTTTTATGAGAAACTTCCAAAGCCGCATGCACTTGCTGTGCAGGAGTGGTTAGAAGATAAAATTTATTACAGGGAACCATCTAAATAACCAGCAGCATGTCTGTTTTAAGCGGTAAAAAAATACTACTGGGCATTTCCGGGGGCATTGCCGCATATAAAACAGCATCTTTGGTTAGGCTTTTTATAAAGGCAGGTGCGCATGTACGTGTAGTCATGACGCCTGCCTCTAAAGATTTTATTACCCCCCTCACATTATCTACACTTTCCAAAAACCCGGTGTATTCTTCTTTTTATAATGAAGAGGATGAAAATGCTGTATGGAATAACCATGTAGAACTTGGCCTTTGGGCCGATTTTTTTGTAATTGCCCCGGCTACAGCCAATACACTTTCTAAAATGGTTTCGGGCAATGCCGATAACCTCCTTATAGCTACGTATCTTTCGGCTAAATGCCCGGTGTATTTTGCCCCGGCTATGGATCTTGATATGTATCGCCATCCTTCCACAACAGACAGTTTTGATAAGTTACAGGCTTTTGGCAATAGTATAATTCCTGCTGAATCAGGAGAGCTTGCCAGTGGGCTTCATGGGGAAGGGCGTATGGCAGAACCAGAACATATTATTGCATTTATAGAAAAAGACATTGAAGGGAAATTACCCTTGCGCGGAAAAAAAGTACTAATTACCGCAGGCCCAACATACGAACCTATAGACCCTGTGCGTTTTATAGGTAACTATAGCACCGGTAAAATGGGGTATGATATTGCGGCAGAAGCTGCTGCCCAGGGTGCAGAGGTGGTTTTGATTAGCGGGCCAACCCATTTGCAACTGCCTGCGGGCAATATAACTGCTGTTAACGTGGTATCGTCCCAACAGATGTATGAAGCCTGCCATGCGCATTTTGATAATGCAGATGTTGTGATTGCTGCAGCTGCTGTAGCCGATTACCGGCCTGCTGTTGTCGCCACACAAAAGATAAAAAAGAATGAGCCTGGATTAATGCTGGAACTTGAAAAGACTAAAGATATACTGGCATCTTTAGGGGAAAGAAAAAAAAATCAGTTTTTAATTGGCTTTGCCCTTGAAACTGAAAATGAAATTGAGCATGCCAGGCAAAAAATAAAGAAAAAAAACTTAGATTTGATTGTGCTTAACTCGCTTAATGATGAAGGTGCAGGCTTTGGCAAGCCAACAAATAAAGTTACCTTTATTGACAGCCAGTTTAATGAGGAACCTATGGAACTGAAAACAAAAGAAGCTGTAGCAAAGGATATTATTAATAAAATTAAAAAGCATTACAATGTATAAACTTACGGTAATAGTACTCTTTATGTTAGGCTTTGCAACGCAGGCGCAGGAGCTTAACTGTACGGTACAGGTAAACTACAGCATGATTACTGATGCAAACCCCCAAGTGTTTAAAACACTTGAAAATTCGCTTAATGATTTTGTTAATAATACCCGTTTTACTAACCGGAATTTTGCCCGTAATGAACGTATTGAATGTTCTATGGTGTTTACGGTAACAGCTTATAGTAATAATGGGTTTAATACCGCCCTTCAGGTGCAATCATTACGTCCGGTATTCAACTCAACCTACGCATCGCCTATCTTTAATTTTAATGATAAAGATGCCAATTTCAGTTACAATGAAGGCCAGAACCTAACGTATAACCCCAATACTTTTGACTCTAACCTAATATCGCTGGTATCTTTTTATGCTAATATGATTATTGCTTTTGATGCCGATACCTTTGAGTTGAAAGGGGGAACACCTTATTATGAAACAGCGCTTAGTATTGCTACTGTGGCGCAAAGTGGCGGTTTTGCAGGGTGGAATCAGCAGAGTGGTAACCAAAGCAGGTATTTCCTTGTTAATGACGTTTTGTCAGCAACATATGAGCCATTCAGGCAGGCTTTATATCAATATCATAGGGAAGCATTAGACCTTATGGCGGATAACCAGAAAGAAGCCAAACAAAAAACAATAACAGCTATAGAAACTCTTGGGCAGTTGTACAGGGTGCGGCCAAACGCTTTTTTAACCCGTATATTTTTTGATGCCAAGTCAGATGAAATAACCGCTATGTTTTCTTCGGGGCCTAATGTTACTATCTCTAAACTTGTAGAAACATTAAACCGCATTTCACCCTTAAACGGAACCAAGTGGAGCAAAATACATTAAGTAGTATTTATAAATAAAATTTTACTACCCGCCCTATACGGCGGGTTTGTTTTTGTAATAGGGATAAGTTGATAATTGAAGCCTATTATAGTATATTTGTATTGCTTTTTAGCCACTACTATTGTATATGCTGCAAACACTACACATTAAAAATTTTGCTCTTATAGAGCACCTGGATATTGACTTTAAAGGCAGTTTTTCTACCCTTACAGGCGAAACCGGTGCCGGTAAATCTATACTGCTTGGTGCTCTTGGACTGGTGCTGGGTAACCGTGCTGATTTAGGCTCTTTAAAAGATAAAGGCATCAAGTGTATTGTTGAGGCATATTTTGATATTGAAGGGTATAACCTACAGCCTTTTTTTAAAGAAAATGACCTGGACTATGAGTCTGTAACCATTATCCGGAGGGAAATACTGCCATCGGGTAAAAGCCGCGCTTTTATAAACGACAGCCCGGTAACACTATCAGAATTACAGGAGTTGGGCAGCTATCTTATAGACATACATTCCCAACAGCAAACCAGGGAGCTGAGTGATGAGCAGTACCAGTTACAAATACTGGATGCTGTAGCCGGTAACACTGCTTTACTCAAAACGTATAGTAGTCAACTTGCGAGCTATAAAGCTGTGCAATCTGAGCTAAAAAAACTGGTTGAACAAAAAAGTAACCTGGGTAAAGAACAGGATTATAATACATATCTGCTTAATGAACTGATAGTTGCTAACCTTAAATCGGAGGAACAGGCTCAACTGGAAACTGAACAGGAAAAGCTCAGTAATGTAGAGTTTATAAAAGAAGGGCTGGCCCGGGTGCTCGCCGTAGCGAATGAAGAGCAGGCAGGGGCAGTGCAAAACCTTTTAGAAATTAAAAATGCCTTGCAAAAAATAAGTGGGCTTTCGCCCGAATATGAAAATTATTTTGAGCGTATATCAAGCATACTTATTGAACTTGACGATGTAACTGAAAGTGTTTCACAATCGTATGATATTTTGGTTGATGACCCACAGGCACTGGAACTGGTTAACCAAAAACTGCAATTGATATATGCTTTGCAAAAAAAGCATAACGTAACTACTGTTGAAGAGCTTATAGCTATAAAAGAAAATCTGGAAGAGCAGGTAATACTGTCAGAAGGCCTTGATGAAGCCATCACCGAGAAAGAAGATATGGCTGCACGCCTGAAGCAGGAAACCGATGCTACAGCAGCAAAAATACATGAGGCAAGGCAAAAAGCAATTCCTATTCTTACCGAAAAAATAATAGCCATACTTGCACAGCTTGGTATGCCAAATGCCCGGTTTAATTTTGAACTGAACGCAACTGATACCTACCATAGTAGTGGTAAAGATAGTATAAACCTGTTGTTTTCGGCAAATAAAGGCACAAGTTTCGGGTTGCTTAAAAAAGTAGCTTCTGGTGGGGAAATGTCGCGCATTATGCTGGCAGTTAAAGCGGTACTTGCTAACTATTCTAAATTACCCTCTATAATTTTTGATGAAATAGACACGGGAGTTTCAGGAGAAATAGCAAATAAAATGGGTGATATTATGAAAGCCATGAGCCGGGAGATGCAGGTACTCGCCATAACACATTTGCCGCAGATTGCTGCCAAAGGAGACAGCCACTATAAAGTATATAAAACTACCCAGGGAGATACTACAATAAGCGAATTAAAGCTTTTAACTACAGAGGAACGCATCAGGGAAATAGCCGAAATGCTTAGCGGTAAAGATATTAGCGAATCTGCATTAACACATGCCCGCGCATTATTGGGGTAATTGCTGTTTTATTCTGCCATTTTTTACTTTCTTTTTCCAGTTTATTATAGGAATTATAATAGCAAGGTTAATAAGAAATATTGTTGCATATATGGCAAAAGGTATAATAACGTTATAAGAGTCATATAAAAAGCGCCTGTAGTTTAATATTGCAAAGCAAATAGTAATAGATAAGCAACAGCTTGAACTCATTAACCCTATACCCGAAATAATAGTTTTATTGCTAATCTTCAATACATCTTTTTTAGAAAATACCATCATTAGGTTTAATGAAGTGGGGAGTACAACAAATAATATTACCAGAAAAATCACAAATAATTCATCTTCATTACTTATAATTTTATTTTTTAGCCTAATTATCCAAAACAGAAGTTGGGTAGTACAAAAACCTATGGCAAAATAAATATAAAACCTTTTCCAGGGGTTATAAGGAGCTTCTATAAATTCTTTTTCATGAATAAGGTCATCCATTGTAATGATGTCTGTAAAATAAGAAATAGCAATTAATATAAACTAAAGATACAGAAAACATAATTATACTCCCTTTTTGTTTTTTATATTTGCCAAGAACTAAATTTAAAATACTGATAACACAGTTATGAAAATAGAACCCAGAATGCGCGGCTTTATATGCCTTACAGCACACCCCGATGGTGCCGCTCAAAGTGTTAAAAACCAGATAGAATACGTAAAATCTAAAGGAGCAATAGCTAATGGCCCTCAAAAAGTGCTGGTTATAGGTGCTTCTACCGGTTTTGGGTTGGCATCTCGTATTACTGCCGCTTTTGGAAATAATGCTGCTACCATAGGTGTTTTTTTTGAAAAAGCGCCTACAGAAGGTAAAACAGCATCACCAGGCTGGTATAATTCTGCCGCTTTTGAAAAAGAAGCCCACGCCGCAGGCCTTTATGCCAAAAGTATTAATGGTGATGCCTTTAGCAAAGAAATTAAACAACAGACTATAGATTTGATTAAGGCTGACCTTGGCCAGGTAGACCTTATTGTGTACAGCCTTGCTTCGCCGGTGCGCCAGCATCCGGAAACCGGGGTGTTGCACCGTAGTGTGCTTAAGCCTATTGGCGATGCCTATCATAACAAAACAGTAGACTTTCATACAGGTAAAGTTTCTGAAGTGTCTATACAGCCCGCAGGCGAAGGCGATATTGAAAATACAGTAGCAGTAATGGGGGGCGAAGACTGGGCCATGTGGATGGAAGCTCTTAACAGTGCAGGTGTGCTGGCAGAGGGTGTTACTACTGTGGCATATTCTTATATTGGGCCATCACTTACCGAGCCGGTTTACCGTAAAGGTACCATAGGCCGCGCTAAAGACCACCTTGAAGCTACAGCTTTTGAAATAGCCGACAGCCTTAAAGAAATAAATGGCAGGGCTTACGTTTCGGTTAACAAAGCGCTGGTTACCCAGGCAAGTTCTGCTATACCAGTTATACCACTATACATATCATTATTATATAAAATAATGAAAGAAAAAGGTATTCATGAGGGTACTATTGAGCAAATAGACCGCCTGTATAGGGAAAGGCTTTATACCGGTAATGCTGTGCCTGTTGATGATAGAGGACGTATTAGGATAGATGACTGGGAAATGCGTGATGATGTACAGGCAGAGGTAGCTACATTATGGGAAAAGGCTACAACAGATAACTTATCGGAATTAGGTGATTTAGAAGGTTACCGTAAAGACTTTTATAACCTTTTTGGTTTTGATATTGCAGGAGTAGATTATAATGCTGATGCTAATGAAATGGTAGCTATAGAAAGTATATAAAATAAAATTAAGATTGATTAAAAAAAGCCATTTTTAAATACCTCAAAAAATAAATTTTAAGGAGTATTGTTTAATTATTGCTACTAAATAAAAATATAATCTATAATCATCAGCCGCCATTTTTGGTGGCTGATGTGTTTTTATATATAACTTTGTTAAAAAATAGACTATGTATTTTTCTTTAGTGATTCCGGTATATAACAGGCCTCATGAAGTGCGTGAGTTACTGGAGAGCCTTTCCCAACAGGATTATGGCGGAAAATTTGAGGTGGTTATAGTAGAAGACGGTTCTGCCATATCAAGCCGTGAAATTGTAGAAACTTTTTCCGGCAAGCTTTTCCTGTCTTATTATTATAAACAAAATACCGGCCCGGGAGATTCCAGGAATTATGGAATGGAAAAAGCAAAAGGAGATTATTTTATAATACTTGATTCTGATTGTATTATTCCGCCCGGTTACTTAACAGCAGTAGCGCAAAATCTTCAAGCGGAATTTGTGCATTGTTTTGGCGGCCCTGATGCGGCCCTTGACAGTTTTAGCAACGTACAAAAGGCTATTAATTTCTCTATGACCTCATTTATTACTACAGGTGGGGTAAGGGGTAAAACCGAGAAAATAAGTAAATTTCAGCCACGCAGTTTTAATATGGGCTTATCCAGGCAGGCATTTGAGGCTACCGGGGGGTTTGGCAATATTCATCCCGGCGAGGATCCTGACCTTGCACTGAGGCTATGGAAAATGGGATATAAAACAAAGTTATTCACAAATGCCTATGTGTACCATAAGCGCCGTATTGACTGGTATAAATTTTATATGCAGGTAAATAAATTTGGCAAAGTACGCCCTATACTGGATCAATGGCATCCTGAATATAGAAAAATTACCTACCTGTTTCCGGCACTCTTTTTTATAGGTTTTATTTGTTCAGTTTTATTTTTGCTAATCCATGTATATTTTCCGCTCTATCTTTATATTTTGTATTTTATAATGGTATTTGTAATATCAGCTGTAAAAAATAAGAGCCTAAAAATAGGCATGCTGTCTGTTCCCGCCGCAGCCATACAATTTTATGGTTATGGCCGGGGTTATATAGAAGCGTTTGTAAAAATAGTAGTGCTTAAAAAGCAACCCCAAAATGTTTTTCCAACCCTTTTCTTTAAAAAAAATGACTAAAATAGTAGGCCTTACAGGGGGTATAGGTAGTGGTAAAAGCACTATAGCTAAATTTTTTGAGGCATTGGACGTACCGGTATATTATGCTGACGAAGAAGCAAAAAAAATATTAAACCTGCCCGAAACAGTTACAAAGTTAGTAGACCTGTTTGGTGAGGCTATAATAGCTCGGGGTGGTTTGCCCGACAGGGCTAAGATAGCTGAAGTGGTGTTTAATGATAAAGTAAAACTGGAGATGCTTAATAAAATTATTCATCCTGGGGTAGCACAGCATTTTGATGACTGGGTAAAGCAACAAACCAAACACCCCTATGTAATTAAAGAAGCCGCCATACTTTTTGAAAGTGGAAGTTATAAAAACTGTGATTTTGTTATTACTGTAACGGCTCCTATTGAAACACGTATTGAACGTGTTATAACGCGCGACAATGTGTCGCGCCAACAGGTGCTGCAACGTATGGAAAACCAATGGCATGACGACAAAAAAATAAGCCTCTCGGATTTTATAATTACTAATATATCATTAGAAGATTCTAAAAAACAGGTGGTTAGAATAAATGATAAAATAATTATGTAAAAACTACAAAATGCTGTTAATCTTAGGTTAATATCTTCAATTAGTAAATGTTAAAATGTTAATTTTGTAGTGATGAATAAAAACAGGTTCCGTTTACTGGTATTTTTTATGAGCCTTTCCCTTTTGGGGATTATCCTTGTACAATTATATTGGGTGAACTCATCTTTAAGAAGTAAGGACGAACAGTTTAAATTTCATGTACAGCAGATTTTAGAGCGCGCAGCCAAAAAACTGGAACAGCAGGAAGCTTATAAGTTTTTGGAAATTTATAACCGTTATAAAGACAGTACAGGTAATGCCCCTACACGTGCAGATCTTTTGCCGCTTTATGACAGAAATATTACCAAGAACACCCGAAAAAGCATCATTTTTTCAGATAAAATAATCAGGGAATATGATGATGTGCTCTTTGACAAAGAAAAAATTGACTACCTGGTAGGTGAAAAAAAGAAACAGGTACGTGATACATCTGCAACAATAGAAGATATTGAAAGCCATGAAGAAATTGATGAAATAGAAAAATTTAAGTTTATAGGTTTTATAAAAGATTTCAGGCAGTACAATTACCTTGAAAGCTGGGTTACAAAAGAAACCGTGAATAAGCTGCTTTCGTCTGAATTAAAAGAAAACGGTGTGGACACGCCCTTTGAATTTGCCATTTTTAATAATGGGCTGGCAACCAAAATAAAATCTGACAATCTTAAGTATATCAGTGGGCAAATGTATGACCACCCTATTTTTACTGATGCCGAAGGCAACGGTGGGCGTTACAGGTTGCTGGTAAGTTTCCCGGAAAAGAGAACATACCTGTTTTCACTGATTTTGGGTATTACATCATTATCACTTGTTTTTACTACGATAATAATAATTGCTTATCTAAGTGCTATTAACCAGCTTATAAAGCAAAAGCATATCTCTGAAATTAAGACAGATTTTATTAATAATATGACGCATGAGTTTAAAACGCCTATAGCTACCATTAACCTTGCGTTAGATGCCATAAAAAACCCTAAAATATCTGAGGATGCAGAAAGAAGGCAGCGTTACCTGCAAATGATACGGGATGAAAATAAAAGGATGCACGCACAGGTAGAAAATGTACTGCAAATTAGTAAACTGGATAAAAGAGAACTTGAAATAAATAAAGAACCAGCCGATTTGCATGAAATGCTGGATAATGCCATAGAACATGTGCACCTTATTATAGAGGCAGAGCATGGTACGCTTACCCGCTATTTTGAGGCAACACGCACTACGGCTTTGCTAAATGATGTACATTTTACTAATGTATTAGTTAATATTTTAGATAATGCCATCAAATATTCGCCAGATGGCCCCGTTATTGATATATATACTGAAAACGTTAAGGACTTTGTATTAGTAAAAATAAGTGATAAAGGACTTGGGATGTCTAAAAACACCCAAAAAAGGATTTTTGAAAAATTTTACCGGGAGCATACCGGAGATATACATAATGTAAAAGGACATGGCCTTGGCCTTGCTTATGTGAAAAGAATAATTGAAGACCATAATTGCCACATTTATGTGGAAAGTGAAAAAGGAAAAGGAAGTACATTTATAATTAAAGTGCCACTAATAAATTAAAAATATGGAAGAAGCAAACAAAAAGATTCTTTTAGTTGAAGATGACCCAAATTTTGGGGCTGTACTAAAAGATTATCTATTAATTAATGATTTTGACGTTACTCTGGCTAAGAACGGTATGGAAGGTTTTGAGAAGTTTAAAAAAGATAACTTTGACCTTTGTATACTTGACGTAATGATGCCGTATAAAGATGGTTATACCCTTGCCAGGGAAATAAGGGAAAAAAATAAGGAAGTGCCTATTATATTTCTTACAGCTAAATCTATGAAAGAAGATGTGCTTAAAGGGTATAAGGTAGGGGCTGATGATTACCTGAACAAGCCTTTTGACTCTGAGGTGCTTTTAATGAAAATTAAAGCTATCATAAATAGGAAGGCTTCTGAAACTAAAACAGACAACACTAAGTTTGAGTTTCAGATTGGTAAGTTTCACCTTAACTCAAAACTGCGTTTTCTTACTTATGATAATGAGGAGCCTATAAAATTGTCTCCAAAAGAAAATGAGTTGCTAAAAATGCTTGCCCTGCATGAAAATGACCTTATGCCAAGGGAGCTTGCCCTGACCAAAATATGGAGGGACGACAATTACTTTACTTCAAGAAGTATGGATGTGTATATTGCCAAGCTACGCAAATACCTGAAACCGGATGATGATGTTGAAATACTTAACATTCACGGTGAAGGTTTTAGGCTTGTAGTAAAAAATAAAGTTACCGAAGAGAAATAGTACGGTAATTAATAGTATAGAATCTCCTCCTTTACAGTACAGGTTACCCGTGCGGGCCAGCCATAACTGCATAGGAGGATTTTTTATTCCTTATTTTTCCAGTTAAGTTCCAGCGCAAAACAAGTATTTTCCTGTTTGTTTACACTAAAAAAACTCTGTTTCTCCTCTGTGGATGTTTCTATCTGAACCGTATCGCCTAATTGAAGCTCTTTTATAAAATTCATATCAAAACTTTCCAGTTCAGATTTTAAAAGCCTTTTGGGGTTTATAGTATCAAGGCACCACTCCAGGTATTTTACATTATTGGCATGGTTAACAATATCAAGGTCAGAAAATGCCACTTGGTATTCCCCCGCAGTAATTACCTCCCGGTCAAGTTCAATCCGCTTAAAGTTTTCCACTGTAGCCTGCCTATCAGGATATTTTATAAAATGCTCATGAGGTAGTGCAAGAGGCTCTGGCCTGCGCAATTTTGTATTTAGTACAGCCCAAAACGTTACAGAACCCGCCATTTTTTTATCGCCACAATACATTTCCAGTGCCCGTACAGAGCGTGATCCCTGCAAATCATATATCCATGTTTTTATAGTAACAGTATCACGCCAACGTGGTAATTCTTCTATTTCTACCCGCATGCGGCTAAGTACCCATGCCTGGTCATGCTCCTGCATATCAGTAAAGCTTAGCCCCCCTTTTTCAGCATGGTAGCCTGCGGTAATTTGTAACAGGTTACACAGCTCTGTATATTTAAGCTGCCCGTTAGGCATACATTGCAGAAAATTAATTTCCCACTCATGGCTGTATACTGATGTAAAATCTTTAGCTATTGGCATGGATTTGCTGTTCTATATAATTAATAATTTCCTGTGGCGGAGCTTCAAAATCAAACCATGTTGCATTTTCAGCACGTTTAAACCATGTTATTTGCCTTTTAGCAAAACGGCGTGTATTCTTTTTAATTTCTTCAATGGCAAAATCAAGCGAAATTTCACCATCAAAATAACTAAAAAGTTCCCTATAGCCTACGGTTTGCAGTGCATTAAGCGTTTTATACTTATGTAGGTTTCTGGCTTCTTCAACCAGACCTGACTGTACCATTAGGTTTACCCTTTGGTTAATACGCCCGTACATCAGTTCCCGTTCAGCATTAAGGCCTATTAGTATAGAGGTAAAATTACGGTTGCTTTTTTTACTGTTTAAAAACGAAGAATACGGTTTACCTGTGCCAATACAAACTTCCAGCGCACGCATAAGGCGCTGCGGGTTTTCTTTAGCTACTTTATTGTAATGTTGTGGGTCAAGCCGCTGTAACTCATCCTGAAGGTATGCAATACCTTTGGTTTCATATTCTTTAATAAGCTGCTGCCGTATGGCGGGTTCAATATCCGGAAAGTTGTCTAAACCTTTTAAAACGGCATCTATATAAAGCCCGGAACCTCCTACCATTACTGCAACATCATCTTTTTTATATAACCTATCGAGCATGGCGATAGCATCGCGTTCAAAATCACCCACGCTGTATTCTTCAAAAATACTGATGTTTTGTATAAAATGATGTGGGGCAGCTTTTAATTCTTCTTTAGAGGGAGCGGCAGTACCTATTGTCATTTCTTTAAAAAACTGCCGGCTGTCAGCAGAAATTATATCACATTTAAAGTGTTTGGCAATTTCTATAGCCAATGCGGTTTTACCAATAGCAGTAGGGCCAATTACGGTTATCAGGTATTTTTCTGAAAGGGCCATCCTTAAAAACGTAGTATTTTAAGCGCTTTATTTTTGCGGATATAATCGCTGATAATCTTTTTACTGTCTTTATTACTTGCTATAGGTACCATTATACTTTTAAGTATATCCAGGTGGGTTACCTGGTGATTAAGGCTGAAGAATGCATAACCTAAAAATACACCATTTTCAATAAGTACGGCACTGCGTTCGTTTACATTACGGCCACGATCTACCAGTACCATGCTTTGTTTGTAAAAGCTGTTGGCATTAATAAAATTCTGCACACGGTTATTATACGCTTCAACAGGTTCTTTTTGCAGGCAGGCACCGTTGCAATTGCCCAGTGTATAAGGAAAACAGCTTTTTTTAGAAGAAGGATCCATATCGTTAATTTTCTGGCACAACGTATAGCTTTCGGTTATTTTATACTGTGCGCTTTTTGCCTCGGCAGTTCCGGTAAATGAAATAATTTCTTTCTTGCGTCCATCTGTTTTTTCAAGTTTAAGGGCTATATAGCCATTAGTATCTTTAACCGGGTATAACGATAAGGGGTATGTATTTTTTTTAAGTGTACGGTTAAGCAGTGGGCGGTTCTTTTTTATTTCGTGGCACTCTTTAAGCATAGCGATAAGTTCGCTGCCGGTTTCTTCGTAAGTAACGGTAAAAGCCTGTTTTTGTATTTTTTTTGACTTACGCGATGTGCCTGTAAAATGTTGATTTACTCTTTTTTTAATATTACGGCTCATGCCAATATAAATAAGATCGCCATTTTGTTTGTAAATGTAATACAGGCCTGTAACGGCAGGTATACTTTCTAAAAGGTCTAACAGGCGGGGGGCAAGCCCTTGCCTGTTTTCTGTTTTTATAAGGCTCTTTACAATTTCTTTTTCGGTATCTTTTTCTAATAGTAATTTAAAAAGCTGTACCGTAGCCATTGCATCTCCTGTGGCTCGGTGCCTGTCGCTCATGGGTATGCCAAGTGAGCGTACCAGTTTACCCAGGCTGTGCGATGGTTGCTCCGGCAATAATTTTTGGCTTAACTCTACCGTACAAAGGGTTTGCTTTTCAAAATTATATCCAAGGTTTTTAAATTCGGTGCGCAGCACCCTGTAATCAAACTGTGCATTATGGGCAACAAGAATACAGCCATCAGTAATTTCTATAATGCGTTTTGCTACCTCATGAAATTTAGGGGCGCTACGTAGCATGGCATTACTAATACCGGTTAGCTTTACTACAAAAGGCTGGATGGGTTTTTCGGGGTTAACTAGGCTTATAAACCGGTCGGTTACTTCATGACCGTCAAACTTATAAATAGCAATCTCTGTTATTCCTTCTTCATTAAATTGTCCACCAGTGGTTTCTATATCAAGTATTGCGTACATTCCCTAAAATATCCCTGATTAATGAGGCTAAACAACAAAGATAACAATATGTTTTAATATTTGGATGTTGCAGAAAACTCTTTACTCAGCATAGTTGCGTGCGCCAAATATACTGCTGCCAATACGCACCATATTACTGCCGCAGGCTATGGCAAGCTGATAGTCGCCACTCATTCCCATACTTAAAGTTTCAGGTTTAAAGTTTAAAGTTTGAGGTTGTATACTCAATTCATCAAAAATTGATTTGAGATAAGTAAATTCTTTTTTTATCCGGTTTTCATCTTCGGTAAACGTAGCCATGCCCATAAGGCCTGTAACTTTTATGTTTTTGAGCGACTTAAATTCTTCTAAAGCTAATAATTCATTCAGCTCATTCTGGTTCAACCCGAATTTGGTTTCTTCTTCGGCAATATGCATTTGCAGCAGGCAATTAATAACCCTGTTATGCTTTTTTGCCTGTTTGTTTATCTCCTTCAGCAGTTTCAGGCTGTCTACCCCATGTATCAGGCTAACATAGGGTGCCATATATTTTACTTTATTGGTTTGTACATGGCCTATCATGTGCCATTCAATATCTTTAGGCATTTCTTCCCATTTATCCGTCATTTCCTGGATTTTATTCTCCCCGAAAATACGCTGCCCCGCATTATAGGCTTCCATTAAATCACTTATAGGTTTAGTTTTGCTTACCGCTACTAAAGTAACATGGGGTGGGAGGGATGCTTTTATATGTTGAAGGTTATTTTTTATGCTCATGGTTTGATTTGTAGTTTACGGTTGACAGTTTTAAAAGAAAATTATAACTCATATACTACCAGCCCGCTGCGGAATTTAGGTTCAATATACGTGCTTTTTGGTGGCATGATAAGGTTGTTGTCGGCTAATGCCTTGATCTCTTCTATTGATGCAGGAAACAATGTAAAACCTACTGCATCCTCATAACTATCTACAAGTTCTTTCAGCATTGTTATGGGCCTGCTACCCGGCAGGTATTCTATGCGCACATCGCTACGGAGATCAGTAATTCCTAATAACGGATGTAATACGTTGTCATATAATATTTGTGCATCTAATGCCTCACGGACTGAAGTAAACACCCTGTTTTTTAACCGCAGGGCATAAAATTCCCCATCCATATACATGCCAAATTCAAACTTTTGTTCCGGTTTCCAAAGTTCAAGGTGCTTGTTCTCTATTTCAAAGTCTACGGCAAGCGCTTCAAGCAGATTTTCTTTTTTTAAACCGTGCAGGCTATGTATAACGCGGTTATATTCATAAATTTTAAGGTCATGTTCAGAAATAAGGAAACTCATAAAATAATTGAGGTTCTCATTACCTGTTTCTTTATCCTGGTCGTACAACATTTCTGCCGAAGCAGAACGGTGGTGCCCATCGGCTATATACAGTGCAGGGATATTATCAAACTGCTTCTGTAGCCATTGTATTTCTTCTGCATCGCGTATACGCCATAAGGTGTGTTTATCCTTATTTAAAGATGAAAAAAGATGCAATGGCCGCCTTTGCTTTCGCTCAGTAATCCATTGTTGCAACGTATTGTTTTGAGGATAAGTAATTAATACCGGCTCGGTATTAAAGCCTGTCTGATGCAGGTAATCTTTAAAATACTCTACCCGATAAGATAAGGTGTCCTCGTGTTTTTTTATGATGTTATTTTTGTAGTCTGCTATAGAAGTGGCGGCAATTATACCAGTAAATGTGTTATTACGGCTTTGTATTTCATATAATAAAAATACCGGAGCTGTTTCTTCTTTTAATATACCTTCGGTTTTAAATTCCTGATATTTAAGGTTTACTGAAGTAAACCTTGTTGCCCCTGAAAGCTTTTGCTGGTTCACATAAGCAGGATTGAGTACATGCAGAAACGAAAATGGGTTATAGTCCAGCTGCGAAGCCAGCTCTGCGGGGCTGTATTCGTCATAAGAACGCGAAGTTACCAATGCTGCTTTATCCCGGGTGGGGCGTACAGCTTTAAAAGGGACTATAGTTGCCAAATAATTTTAGTTTCAGGTTGAAAGTTTCAGGCAAAACCTAACTGCTACTTCTTATACGCTATTTTTTCAGCCTTTTTAGACTCTGAGTAATCATAAAAGCCCTCACCAGATTTTACACCTTTTTTGCCAGCACGCACCATATTTACCAATAATGGGCATGGGGCATATTTAGGGTTTTTAAAACCATCATACATTACATTAAGTATGCTTAGGCATACATCAAGCCCAATAAAATCGGCTAATTGCAAAGGTCCCATAGGGTGTGCCATGCCCAGCTTCATTACGGTGTCTATTTCATATACGCCCGCTACGCCATTATATAATGCCTCAATGGCTTCGTTGATCATAGGCATGAGTATACGGTTGGCTACAAAGCCCGGATAATCATTCACTTCAACCGGAACCTTGCCCAGTTTTTCACTGAGTTCCATAATGGTTTTAGTTACTTCATCAGTAGTATTATACCCCCGTATAACCTCTATCAGTTTCATAATAGGCACAGGGTTCATAAAGTGCATGCCTATTACCTGTTGCGGCCTATTGGTAGCCGCAGCAATCTGGGTTATAGATATAGATGAGGTATTGGTAGCTAATATTGTTTTTTCATCGCAAAACTCATCAAGCTGTTTAAATATTTTGAGTTTCAGGTTAATATTTTCAGTTGCAGCCTCTACAACAAGGTCAGTATTTACTACACCATCTTTAATATCGGTATAAGTAATTATGTTGCCTATAGTTTTGTGTTTATCCTGTTCGGTTATAGCCCCTTTGGTAATCATCCTGTCCAGGTTACCGGCAATGGTATTCATGGCCCTGTCCAGGTTTTTTTCAGAAAGATCTATAAGTTTTACATTAAAGCCGTTTTGTGCAAATGTATGTGCAATGCCGTTACCCATAGTTCCGGCACCTATTACTGCTACGTTTTTCATGTATATAAGTTTGGTTATTTATTAAAACAATCTATAATACGGTGTGCCACTTTTAGGGCATTAGTACCGTCATCAAGCGTAACCATTGGGTTTGTGTTGCTTTTAATGGCTTCTGCAAATGTTTCCAGCTCATCTAATATGGCATTATTAGCTGTTATAGAAGGATTGTCAAAATAAATTTGTTTTTTAATACCTTCTGCATTTTGCAGTATCATATCAAAATCTCCTGGTTCTTCCGGGGCATCTTTCATTTTAACTACTTCGCTGGTTTTTTCAAGAAAATCTACTGATATGTAAGCATCTTTTTGAAAGAAGCGCGATTTGCGCATATTTTTTAATGATATGCGGCTGGCAGTAAGGTTAGCCACACAGCCGTTTTCAAACTCAATGCGGGCATTGGCAATATCGGGAGTTTCGCTAATTACAGATACCCCGCTTGCATTAATATTTTTTACAGGCGATTTTACTACGCTTAATATTACATCAATATCATGTATCATTAAATCCAGCACCACAGGTACATCAGTGCCGCGGGGATTAAACTCCGCCAGCCGGTGTGTTTCAATAAACATAGGGTTTTCAATTTTATGGCGTGTAGCCAAAAATGCAGGGTTAAACCGTTCTACATGCCCTACTTGCCCTTTTACGCCATACTGTTTTGCAAGGTCTATAATTTCCTGTGCTTCCTGTAATGTATTTGCTATAGGTTTTTCTATAAAAATGTGTTTCCCGGCTTTAATGGCCTCTATAGCACAATCATGATGCGAAAGGGTAGGGGTTACAATGTCTACCACATCTACAGCATTTATAAGTTGTGTAATAGAGTCAAATTTTTTATAACCAAATTCAGCCGCAACTTTATCAGCATTTTTACTGTTAGGGTCATAAAAACCTATAAGATTATATTTGTCAGACTGGTTTAACAAACGCAGGTGTATTTTGCCTAAGTGGCCTGCGCCTAAAACGCCAATATTGAGCATAAGGATATTTTTTAACAAAAGTAACATTATTTACACCGAATATCCAAAGATGATGATATTAAATAGGTTGAAAATTTTCATCTATTAAATGGTAATGCAAATTGGATTTTTACATTTTACTTTGCTATTTTTACCCCATAACCATTATTAAAGTTTTGAAAGATACTTCCAAACATCAGGGGCTCCGCAACCAGTTAGCTAACCTTTTGGAACAAAAAGGCATTACTGATACCAACGTGCTTGAGGCTGTGAGAAAAGTGCCACGCCATTTATTTCTTAATTCCGGGTTTGAAGATTATGCCTACCAAGATAAACCTTTTCCTATTGGGGCAGGGCAAACCATATCGCAGCCTTATACTGTAGCGTACCAGTCTCAGCTGTTACAGGTTAAAAAAGATGATAAAGTATTAGAAATTGGTACCGGCAGCGGTTACCAAACCGCTATACTACACGCGATGGGGGCCAAGGTATATAGCATAGAGCGCCAGTTAGAACTTTTTAAGGCTACATCATTATTATTGCCCAAACTTGGTGTGAGGGCTAAGCACCTGTCTTTTGGAGACGGCTATAAGGGATTGCCCAATTTTGCCCCTTTTGACAGTATTATTGTAACGGCCGGGGCGCCTATTATACCCAAACCACTTATGGCGCAGTTAAAAATAGGCGGCAGGCTTATAATACCTGTTGGTGGTGAAAACCAGGTACAGATTATGACGATACTAATACGTAAGGACGAAACCCGCTTTGAGAAACATGAAGTAGGTGAATTTAGGTTTGTACCTATGCTTGAAAATAAAAACTAATCAACCAAATAAATTTAGTAAATGAAGAAAATTATTGTTGTTTTCCTGTTGCTTATTAACGCAGCATATTCTCAAAAAACACCTGATAAAGTATGGAACCTGCTTTTAGAAAACAAGCGTAGTGAGGCCCGTGTACTTTTTGATAAAAATTTTAGCAATAAGGTAGGCCAAACTCCAGAATTATTAATTCTTGATGCTTTAATAGATGAGGAATTAGGGCGGTTGATTTTTGACACACAGTTTTTAGAAAAATTTTCAAAATTTCCTGAGAGTAAAAATTTGCTTTACCCGGTATGGTACCAAAATTTTGGTATAGGTAATGTGGGCACTGATGGCTACAATGAATATTCTTATGCAAAAATGGATTTTGTGGCAGCAAATGACTTGTATAAAGATGATATGTTTGTTATATATAATAAAGCCATTTTTGACAGGCGCCGCCGAAATTTTGACTCCTATAAAAATTATATAGCACGCCTTGGCGCTATTACAAAATGGCAGTATTGCGGGGTTTTTGAAAATATAAACGGCAGTGGACTGTATACAGATTACGGCCCCGAAAACTATGCTAAAAATGATAAAACATTTAATGCCAACAGTAATGGTATTGTAAATTGGTATAACCCGCTTACTACTCAAAACGAAGGCTACCATTTTTATGTTAACGAAAGTGAGTATGGCAATGGTATAATATATGCCCAAACGTTTGTAGAAGCCCCTTCTGACAGGCAGGCTGTTTTACATTTTGGTGCAGGTGGGCCGCTGAAAATATTTTTAAATGATGTAGAAATTTATTCTAACGAAAAAATAAAATCTACTGACCTGAATGCTTATCAACTGAAATTTAACCTGAAAAAAGGCATGAACAGGCTGGTGATTAAATCATCATTAAAAGGCAAAAGCGATTATTTTTTCGCAGCGCTTAAAGATATCAGTAGTAAAAGTTTTACTGATCTGGTATATTATGATACTTATAAAGATTACCAAAAAAGCGCGCTTGCAGATATTAACCCTGAAGAGGTTGCCCCTGATTTTGAAGTGTTTTTACAAGAAAAAGTAAAATCGCAACCTGATAACCCATTATTTGCCCTATTGCTTTTTGATGCATATTCATATAATCAGAAGAATGAAAAAGCCTATGAGGCTATAGAAAAACTGGTAAAAAAATACCCTGGCAGTTCACTCATTAACCACAAACTTGTTACGTATTACAACAATACCGAAAATTATGAAAAGGCTAATGAAATTACCAAAAACCTCCAGCTTAACGATGAAGATTATTTTTATAGTATTGCCACTAAATGTAGCGACCAGAATTTTTTAAAGACAGCAAACATACATGAGCTTGAAAAATTGAGGGACAGGTCTAAAAACCTTATTTGCCAGCAATATGGCTTAATACTTGATTTTATAATAGCCAGCAGAAATTCTGACATTGATCTTGTTTTTAAAAAGATTGATGAATTAATGGGGACATCACATCATAATGAGTTATATATTTTACAGTTTTCTACAATGTATACAAGTGTAAAAAACGACAAGGAAAAAACCATTTCCATACTTGAAGACCTTGTAAAGAATTATGAGTACCCTGATGCCGAAACCAGCCTGCTACAATATTATTATGAGGCTAACCGCAAAGAAGATGTACAGAAAATTGTAAATGAGCGTATGTTACGGTACCCGTATTTTAATTATGTGTATGATGATGTTATTTTACTGGCTAATAATGACAATGCCTATGAAAACAGTATAAAATATGCCGATGCCGGCCTTAAAAACTTTCCGTACTCTTTTAGCCTTATGGAAAAAAAAGGAATGGGATATAATTCGCTCAGAGATGTTTCGGAAGCAGAAAAATATTTTAAGGAGTCGCTCATTTATAATTCGGGTAATTCAAAACTAAGGCAAACCCTGTATGATATAACCAAAATGCCTGATGAGATAGAACAGGTAGCTACAGGCGATATTTATAAACTAATACAGCAACGCCGCAGTTTGAAAGATAAAATGTATTGTGATTATGGTATAAACATGCTTTTAGATGAGTATATAGTAAATATTTTACCCGAAGGAGGAAGAAAAACAAAATCAACCCTTATTTATGAAGTTACGGCCGAAAATGGTATTGAAGAGCTCAAGGAATATGAAATTAGCGGTAGTGGGCTTAATATTTTAAAAGCAGAGATTGTAAAACCAGACGGAAGTTTGGTTCCCGGAGACAGAAATTATGGTAATATAGTATTTACCAACCTAAAGGTAGGCGATGTGGTTTATGTGCAGTATGAAACTACTCAAAACAGTTATGGGCGATTTTATAAAGATTTTGATGTAGCCTATTATTTTAATGGAGTGTATCCATCCCGGCAGGCTTACTTTGGTATAATATACCCTAATGATGTTACATTTAAATATCATATACTTAACGGAGAAATAGCTTCTAAAACTAAAAAGGTTAACGGCCGTAATTTTATAAGCTGGGAGCGCAAAGATGTACCTTCTATACCACTTGAAGAAGATTTTTCAAAACCGTATAGCGATATAGCTAACAGAATATCAGTCAACTCTATAAAATCCTGGTCTGATATATCAAACTGGTATGCCGACCTTGTAAAGAAAAACCTTATATTGGATAAAGAGTCCACTGCTGTATATAATGAGATATTCCCTAAAGGAACAGATGGGTTGCGAGAAGATGAAATTGCTTTTAAAATTTATAAATATATAGAAGAAAATATCACATACAGTTCGGTAGATTTCAGACAGAGTGGCTATGTGCCCCAAAAACCTTCTAAAACCATATCCTCTAAATTGGGAGACTGTAAAGACCTTTCTACCTTATTTGTAGCAATGGCCGAAAAGGCCGAATTAAAAGCCAACCTGGTTTTGGTACAAACTAATGGCAACGGAACCGACTGGCTTAAACTGCCTTCTATCAGCTTTAACCATTGTATTGTAAGGGTTACAATAGACGGAAAAGATACATTTTTAGAGATGACTGATAATTATCTTCCCTACAAAGCCCTGCCGACCAGCCTTTATAATGCCAATGCACTGGTTGTTTATTTTGACAAGGCAGAAAATGAAAAATCTACCCTTATAAAAATACCATTTAAAAACAATATTGTTAATGATGTGTATACCAAAACATCAATTAAAGTAGAAGATACTACCAAAAAAATTGAAAATGAGCATACTATTAAAGGAAGTTTCAAAGCTTATTTTAATGAGTTGTTTGGAGACGCTGTTACTGCCGATGTAAGGAAGAAAGAGCTTGAAGAAAATTTTAATAGCAGGCTATCTAAAGTAATTTCTTTTGAAGATGCCCAACTTATAAGCAATGATCGTTTTAGGCCTGAGATTAAGTTTTTAACAAAATTTTCTATCCCGGAGAAACTGCAATCGGTAGGGAGCCTTAGTATTTTGGAAATCCCTTTTATTGATAAAATTTATACACGTGATATTATAGCTAAAGACAGCCGTAATTACGATATTAATTACCCCTCGTATGAATATATAAACCATTATGCTTCAGAAATAATATTGGATATACCTGAAGGGAAAAAATTTATAGAATTGCCTGAAAATCATAGCTACACTTATAAAGGCCATCAATACAAACTAAACTATGAACTTGTGGCGCCAAACAAGCTTAAAGTAACCCGTGATGTTAATGTACCATGGGATAATATTCAAATAGCCGATTATGCAGCATATAAAAAATATGTAGAGCAGGTTATAGCGGCAGAAGAAGAGATAGTAGGGTTTAAATAATCAATCTCAGTAATAAAAAACCGGGGCTGTTGTCCCGGTTTTTTTATTTATATACTTTTTTAATCCTGTCAAGGTCGCGTTTAGTATCGCGCTCTTTAATGCTTTCGCGTTTATCGTAGTTCTTTTTACCACGGCACAGCCCAATTTCAAGTTTTGCAAGCCCTTTTTCGTTAGTAAAAAGGCGCAGTGGTATTATAGTAAGGCCTTTATTCTGAACACTTTTCTCCAGGCTTTTTAATTCTTTTTTATTGAGCAGTAATTTGCGTTCGCTTTTTGGTGCGTGATTAAAATTGGTACTGTAGGTATATTGCTCAATATTAGTATTAATGGCAAACAGCTCATTATTCTGAAATTCACAAAAACTTTCGGCTATAGAAGCCTTACCCAGGCGTATAGATTTTATCTCGCTACCGGCCAATACAATACCGGCTGTGTAGCGGTCAATTATTTCGTAGTCAAAACGCGCGCGTTTGTTTAATATGTTTACAGTTTTCAGCATAAGGAAGGCAAATGTACTAACATTAATTTAATACAGCAATATAGTTAAGAAAGGGTTTGCATATTTATACATGGGCCGTTTTTCGCCAAAACAATATAATCATCCTGTAAACTAAAAAATCTTCCTCAAAAAGGAAGATTTTTATTGCTTTAGAGTGAAAGATATTAATCTGCTGTTACTGTTATAGTTTTTTCTATAGGGGCAGAGGTATCTTCGGTTAAAAACCTTAAAATATATTCACCCGGTTGTTCAGATTTAAATACATAAGGCTGGGTACCGGTAGTTGATGTTGTACCACAATCACAGCCTATATAATTTACACGGGCTACAATACTCTTTGGATAGCCATTAGTTTCATGAAAATTTGAAAAAACGCCACAGCTGTTAGCTATAACAAAAGAGACCTGTAATGTTATAGGCTCATTTACAACGGCAGTATCTGGCCCAGTTACACCTGTGGTAGACATTTGTGCGGTAAAGTTGCAGCTTTGCTCGGGAGCATCCAAGCTACAGGCCGCTAAAAGGCCTAATACTAATAAAAAACTTAAAAATTTTAGTTTTACAATCTTCATATTTATATATTTATTACACTATACAGATACAGGCTCGTGGTTTTGGTTGCGTGAATAAATTTATTTTATTAATGTTTCTATACTAAAACCGGCTTTATAAACTTCTCCCGGATCAAGTGTTTTGATCCCTTCTTTTTTTGAAAAAATGCTGTCGGTTTTTGCATTATCTGCATATCCCTGCCAGGGTTCAATGCAAACAAACGGCGCATCTTTAACCGTCCATATACCCAAATGCGGAAAATCATCAAAAGAAACCTTTACCATATCATTGCCCTGCTTTTGTATGGTTATTTGATTTGATTCAAGCTTTTTAAAAATAAGGGCATCATTTTCAAATAAAGAATAAGCAAGGGGCAGGATAGCGTTTTCCTGCGGAAGAGGCATGGTTTTATCAGATACCAATCCGTTTTCCAGCAGGTTAGCAGTTAGTGTTTCATGTTTTTCAAATTTCAGGCTGTAATCGGTAAAATTGCCGGTCAGGGCAAAAGCCGGATGGGCGCCTATTGAAAAAAGCATTTTATTATCGCCTTTGTTGGTAACGGTATAAGTTATCTCAAGATTGTTTTCGGTAAGAGTATAGATAATTGTAAGTTCAAAATCAAAAGGATATACCCTAAGCGTATCATCAGTAGCCGCTACAGTAAAAGTTGCACTATTACCGGTTTCATTGCTCACCGTAAATTCTTTATCCCTTGCAAATCCATGCCGGGTTAGGGCATAAACATCACCATTATACAGGTATGAATTATTTTTTAAGGTACCTACTATAGGGAAAAGTACCGGAGAGTGTTTACCCCAGTATTTTGGATCGCCTTCCCAAATATATTCATTCCCGGCGGTATCCTGTAAAGAATTTAGTTCTGCACCAAGGGTATTTATAGTAGCAGTAAGTGTGTTATTGGTAATGGTTATGTTCATATAGCATGTATTGCGGGTTGCTAAGTTACACAATACCGTGGTTTCTTACAAACAGGTGTAAGTTGATTTTTGGCATGGTTTGTTGTTACAACAATACGTCGTTTGTTTCGGCAAGTTGTTTTATTTTTTCTGATGCTGTGTGGCCAAACACCCTGCTGTTTTCATAATATTCATCACCCTCTACCAATATCGAAAAATTGCCTATTTCTATAGTTAACCACGTATAACCGTCATCATCTACCGAAAGACTGTAAGTATATCCAACATCATTTACTTCTTCTTCCCATGTTGGTATGTACAGATCATAACGCAATGTTTGATTGGCCTCAAATTCAACTACACTAAGCCGGCTTTCACCGGGCCATTCTATAACCGTAGCCGGGCTAATTTCATAATCGCCAAAATTTTCAGGTAATTTATCCCATTGCCTTATGTACTCTGGCCTGGTAAGTATTTCCCATACTCGTGTTACCGGTGCGTTTATTTTAATGCTGTGTTTTACTACTAAGTCTTTGCTCATAATATTTTTTTTAATGATGTTTATAATACGTTTAGGGCTAACTATACATTAGAGTCGTCACGGGTACGTTTGATAAGCCCTATTCCCGCTATAAAAAATATCAGGCCTACAATTCCGTAAATAGAAGTTGTTTTAATGCTGTACTCCCCGGTTGAGGTGCTTGCAAAAATATAGGCGGCATAAATAAGGCCGGCTATTCCTAAAAGTGTTAGTATAGAACCAAATATTCTTTTGAGATTCATGATAAATTGTTTAAGTGTTTCTACAAATTTCAGTCTTGCAAGGCTATTTTCATAACAGTTTTATAAAATATTAACGTTAAAAAGTATAAAAATATAATCAATTAATTGTTGTAAGTAAAAACTGGTAAAATATTATATAATCAAAAGTTATATATTCATAAAGTTCTATGACGCAATGATTTATTTATAGAAATTTGAAATGTAAACAGATGTTAACCCAAATATTATATAAAAATGAAATTACTATATTTTTTTCTGACGATTCTGGCTTTGATGTTTACAGGTTATCTAATTTGGAATAACTTCAATTTTGATAATATTAGTTTCAGCGGTTTTTTAATCACCTCTTTATTTATAGGTTTAATATCCGGTTTTATTGTTAGCCTGGTAGTATATATAATACGAAAGAGAAGAACTGTAAGTGGGCATATAATGACAATAAGGGAATATTATCAGTACAAAAGTGCCCGTTAAGCTAAAAAAAACAAGTTTAGTTAATTAATATATTATTTATAAACAGGGCATTATTTTAAAAAATAGTGCCTTGTTTATTTTTATTTGGCAGGTATTTTGATAATTAAACAATCTGTACTATTATTTTATTTCTTACATATTTTGTATCTATAAATGCTATACATTTGCAACCATAAAACCTGAATAACGTTGAAAACAACCTCTGTTTTTACATCAACTGTTTTAGTAGGCCTTGCCTACATCAGTAACCTTAATTCATTCCTGAGCCCGGGGCGCTTCAGGCCGTAAGGTCTGTATTTATTTTTGGGCCGGTCCGCCCGGTTCGTCTTTCGGATTTTTTTACCCATTTTATTTTACTGTAACTTTATAATTTATTTCTGTTTGCTGAAATGAATATATCTATTATAATTGCCGGAGAAGAACATTACAAATTTGCACAGGAAATTTGCGATACCATGTATGACTCTGCCGTACAACGCGGCACAGGTATAGCCAAACGTACCCCTGAATACATTATGAAAAAGATGGAAAACAGGGATGCTGTTATAGCTATTGTTGATGGTAAATTTGCAGGTTTTTGCTATATAGAAAGCTGGAGCCATGGTAAGTTTGTAGCTAATTCCGGCCTTATTGTGCACCCGGATTTCCGCAATCTGGGGCTGGCAAAAAAAATTAAGGAGAAAGTTTTTAACTATTCTCAGCAAAAATATCCCGGGGCAAAAATATTTGGTATAACCACGGGGCTTGCCGTTATGAAAATAAACTCTGAATTAGGCTATAAACCGGTTCCGTTTAGTGAGCTTACTGACGACCCTACTTTTTGGAAAGGGTGCAGCGGCTGTAACAACTACGATATTTTGCAACGTAAAGAATATAAAATGTGCCTGTGTACCGGTATGTTGTATGACCCGGCGCAAAAAAAGAATAAAGAAGAAAAATACGAATTCAATAAAAAAGTGCTGGCACGCCTAAAAAGCATAAAGCAGGCGCTTTTCCTAAAAAAAGAAAGCAATGACAAAAAAAGTGGTTCTGGCATATAGTGGGGGATTAGATACCTCTTACTGCCTTAAGTACCTGAAGAACGAACTGGGGTATGAAGTGCATACCATACTAATTAACACCGGTGGCTTTGGCGAAGAAGAGTTGCAGGCCATAGAAAAGCGCGCTTACGAGTTGGGCAGCGCTAACCATTTAAATTTGGATATTATAGATAAGTACTATGAAAAAGCCATAAAATATCTTGTATACGGCAATGTGCTTAAAAACAATACATACCCGCTATCAGTAAGTGCAGAGCGTGTGTTCCAGGCATTGGAAACCGTGCGTTATGCCAAGAAAGTGGGAGCAGAAGCAATAGCCCACGGCAGTACTGGGGCCGGTAACGACCAAATACGTTTTGATTTGGTTTTCCAGACCATAGCGCCTGAGATGAAAATTATTACCCCGATACGCGACCTTAAACTTACCCGCCAGCAGGAGGTAGAATACCTGCAAAAAAATGGTGTGGAGTATAGTTGGGAAAAAGCACAATACTCTATAAATAAAGGGATATGGGGTACCAGTGTAGGTGGTAAGGAAACCCTTACTTCCGGCCAGCCATTACCAGATAGTGCATATCCTTCTCAAATACAAAAAACCGAACCCGAAAAAGTTACCCTTTATTTTGAAAAAGGTGAATTAAAAGGGGTAAACGGAACGTTTGATAAACCTGCAGCAAATATCCAAAAGCTGGAAGAACTAGCTTCAGCCTTTGCTATTGGGCGTGATATTCATGTGGGCGATACCATTATTGGTATTAAAGGACGCGTAGGTTTTGAAGCTGCTGCACCGCTTATTATTATAAAAGCACACCACCTGCTTGAAAAACATACGCTTGGTAAATGGCAGCAGTACTGGAAAGAGCAATTGGGTAACTGGTATGGCATGCTGTTTCATGAAGGGCAGTACCTTGACCCGGTAATGCGTAACATTGAGGTTTTTCTTGAAGATACACAGAAAACCGTTACCGGAACGGTTACGGTAAGCCTGAAGCCGTATCATTTCTCATTAGATGGTATAGAGTCGGAACATGATTTGATGAATTCCGGTTTTGGCCAATATGGGGAGGTTAACAATGCATGGACAGCAGATGATGCCAAAGGCTTTATAAAAATTGTGGGCAATGCACAAAATATTTATGCCCATGTAAACAAAGAACAATATGATTAATATAGGCATTATTGGCGGAAGCGGTTATACAGCAGGGGAATTATTACGCTTGCTTGCGTTTCACCCTAATGCCAATATTGATTTTGTATACAGCACAACAAACGCAGGCAATGCTGTGTTTTCCGTACACGAAGATTTATATGGTACGCTGGAAAATACTTTTACAGATACCGTTAACCCTGATGTTGATTTGGTTTTTTTATGCCTTGGACACGGAAAGTCGCTTTCTTTTTTAGAAGCGAATAACTTTTCAGTTAGTACAAAAGTTATTGACTTAGGTAATGATTTCCGTCTTTCTAAAGATGCGTCTTTTAAAGGTAAGAAGTTTATATATGGTTTGCCGGAATTAAACCGGGATGCCATTAAAACCGCACAGTATATTGCCAACCCGGGTTGTTTTGCTACGGCAATACAACTGGCATTATTGCCATTAGCTAAAAACGGGCTGCTAAGTGATACGGTACACGTAAATGCTACCACAGGCAGTACCGGGGCAGGAGTAATGACTTCGGCTACCTCACACCACCCGTGGCGCATGGGTAATATGTCGCATTATAAAGCCTTTGGGCACCAGCATTTGGGCGAAATTATTCAAAGCCTTAAACAGCTTCAGAACAGTTTTGAGCAGGAAGTTTTATTTATACCTAACCGGGGAGATTTCCCAAGGGGAATATTTGCAACATTATATACAAAACTGCAGTCGGATTTTGAATCTGTAGTTAAACTATACCGGGAATATTATGAAGGGGAGCCTTTTGTAAAGATCACCACAAACGCAATAAATATGAAGCTGGTATTGCAAACCAACAACTGTTTCATAAGCCTTGAAGAAAAAGGAGATTATTTATTGATTACATCAGTAATTGATAACCTGGTTAAAGGCGCCAGCGGACAGGCTATAGAAAACATGAACCTGATGTTCGGCCTTGAGGAAGCCACGGGATTAAAATTAAAGGCACAAGGGTTTTAAGAACCCACAACAATAAACTATAAACCACAAATATAACGATGAGTTTATTCAACGTATATCCCATTTATACCATAGCCCCGGTAAAAGCGCTGGGCGCTAAGGTTTGGGACGACAAAGGGCAGGAGTACCTTGATTTTTACGGAGGCCATGGTGTAATTTCAGCCGGGCACTCTCACCCTGATTATGTAAAGGCCATAAGTGAGCAGGTGGCTAAAATTGGCTTCTATTCCAATTCTATAGAAAATCCGTTACAGGTTACTTTGGCTGATAAATTGGTTACATTATCAGGTTATCCTGATTTTACACTTTTCCTCTGCAATTCTGGTGCAGAAGCTAACGAAAATGCCTTAAAGCTGGCCTCTTTCCACAACGGGAAGAAAAAAGTTATTGCTTTTAAAAAGGCTTTCCACGGGCGCACATCTGCTGCTGTAGCCGCTACAGATAACCCTTCTATTGTTGCTCCGCTAAATGCCGGGCATGAAGTGGTGTTTTTACCACTGAATGATGAAGCAGCCTTTAATGCAGAAATAGCCAAAGGCGATGTATGTTGTGTAATTATTGAAGGCATACAGGGTGTAGGTGGATTGGACCAGGGGAGTACTGAATTTTTTAAAACCATTGAAAAAGCCTGTAATGATAATAATGTAGTGCTGATAATGGATGAGATACAGAGTGGCTACGGCCGTTCGGGTAAATTTTTTGCGCATCAGTGGCATGGCATTACCCCGGATATTATCAGCCTTGCCAAAGGTATGGGTAATGGTTTTCCTATTGGAGGCATACTGATTTCTCCTAAGTTTGAGGCGAAGTACGGCTTGCTGGGTACTACCTTTGGTGGTAACCATTTAGCCTGTGCGGCAGCACTTTCGGTACTTGAAATCATTGAGAAAGAAAACCTGATTGACAACGTTAGCCAAATCAGTACTTATTTTAAAGAAAAGGCAGTAGAAATACCACAGGTTATAACTATAAAAGGGCGCGGACTGATGCTTGGGCTTGAGTTTGACTTTGATATGGCCGAACTCCGCAAAAAACTGATTTACAACGAGCATATTTTTACGGGCAATGCCTCGCAAAAGAATCTGCTGCGCATACTGCCGCCACTTTCTATAACAAAGCAGGATGTAGATGTGTTTTTTGCAGGACTTAAAAATGCACTTAAAGATTTATAACTTATAAAGATTACACTAAATCATAATGAAAAACTTCACTTCGGTAGACGATATTACAAACCTTAACGAACTCATTGCTTTGGCAAAGTCGGTTAAAGCAGCACCATTTGCCAATAAAGAACTGGGTAAAAACAAAATCCTTGGGTTGCTGTTTTTTAACCCGAGTTTGCGTACCCGGCTCAGTACCCAGAAAGCGGCGCTGAACCTGGGGATGGATCCTATCGTTATGAACCTGAATACCGAAGGCTGGACGTTGGAGTTTGAAGATGGTGTAGTGATGGATGGCGCCAGCAGTGAGCATATTAAAGAAGCGGCGCAGGTAGTATCGCAATACTGTGATGTTATTGCTATCCGGAGTTTCCCTACGCTTACTGACAAAGAAAAAGACGAGGCAGAGTATGTTATCAGTGCCTTTAAAAAATATGCCTCGGTACCGGTTATAAGCCTTGAAGGTTCTACCGAACACCCGTTACAGGCAGTTGCCGATGCCCTTACAATTGAGGAATACAAAAAAAAGGAAAGGCCTAAAGTGGTGCTGACATGGGCGCCACACCCGCGTGCTTTGCCGCATGCGGTGCCAAACTCTTTTGTAAAGGTAATGAAGAAAGCCGATGTTGATTTTGTAATTACTCACCCCGAGGGCTATGAGCTGAACCCTGAATTTACCAAAGGGGTAGCCATAACTCACAATCAGGATGAGGCCTTTAAAGATGCTGATTTTATTTATGCTAAAAACTGGAGCAGTTATAGAGAGTATGGTAAAATACTATCTAAAGACCCATCTTGGACGGTTACACCAGAGAAAATGGCACTTACAGATAACGGTAAGTTTATGCACTGCCTGCCGGTGCGCCGAAACATGATTGTTACCGATGCTGTACTGGATAGTGATAGTTCTATTGTAATTCCGCAGTCTAACAACCGTACCTATGCTGCACAGGCCATATTAACCAAAATACTGGAAGATGCAGGAAAGTAAACCGGAATTGACCATTGTAAAAATAGGGGGCAATGTAATTGATAACCCCGATGCGCTTAAAATGTTCCTGGCTGATTTTGCTGCAATGAAAGGTAATAAAATACTGGTGCATGGTGGTGGCAAGATTGCAACCAAAACAGCCGAAGGGTTGGGGATAACCGCCGTTTTTCACGAAGGGCGGAGGATTACCGATAAACCGATGCTTGATGTTGCAGTAATGACGTATGCCGGACTGATTAATAAAGATATAGTAGCACAGCTTCAGGCAAAAGGCTGTAATGCTATGGGGTTTACCGGGGCAGACGGGAATATTATATTATCTGAGAAAAGAAAAAATGCTGCTGTTGATTTTGGATTTGTAGGCGATGTTGTTGCGGTAAATGCCAAACTCTTACAGGTTTTAATACAGCATGGAGTTATACCGGTATTTTGTGCTATAACACATGATGGCAAGGGGCAGTTACTCAATACAAATGCTGATACTATTGCCAGTACGCTTGCTGTAGCCTGTAGTAATTATTTTAATGTGAATTTGCTATATTGCTTTGAAAAGAAGGGCGTTTTGATGGATAGCAATGATGATAATTCTGTTATTAAAAGCCTTACTTTTGATACCTATAAAACCCTGAGGGAAAAAGGCGTTATCCACAGCGGCATGCTGCCCAAGCTGGAAAATTGCTTTAATGCATTACAGCAGGGCGTAACAAAAATAGGCATCGGCAGCCCTGAAATGCTGAAAGGTAACATTACATATACTGTAGTGAGCCGCTAACCAAAACACAAATGCATGAGTGCGAAAACAATACATACACTAACACAGGAAGCTCTTACTTTGTTGAAAAAGCTTATAGCAACACAGTCTTTTTCATCTGAAGAAGAGGGTACTGCGCTGCTTATAGAGGCCTGGTTCAATAATAATAACATATCATTTAAAAGGGAAAATAATAATATCTGGGCTTTCAATAAAAATTTTCAGGAAGGGAAACCCCTTTTGTTGCTTAACTCCCATCATGATACCGTAAGGCCTAACCAAGGGTACACACGTAACCCTCTGGAACCTGTTGTTGAAGACGGCAAACTTTTTGGACTTGGCAGTAATGACGCAGGTGGATGCTTAGTATCACTTATTGCCACATTTACCTATTTTTACGAAGCTGAAAACCTGCACTATAATATTGTAATGGTAGCGTCGGCTGAGGAGGAAAGTAGCGGGCCTAAAGGGCTTAACAGTGTTTTAAAACACTTGCCTAACCTTGAGCTTGCCATTGTGGGAGAACCCACCGAAATGCAGCTTGCCATAGCAGAAAAAGGACTTTTAGTGCTTGATGTAACGGTTAAAGGAACACCGGGACATGCGGCTCACCCTAATGATGATGTTTCGGTTTATAATGCGATACCTGTTATAGAGTGGTTCCGCGATTACCGTTTTGAAAAAGTGAGCGAAGTACTTGGCCCGATGAAAATGACAGTTACCGGTTTAAGTGCCGGAAAACAGCATAATGTAATTCCTGCCGAATGTAACCTTGTGGTAGATGTACGTGTGAACGACAGGTACACAAATGCTGAGGTTATGGCAATAATTACTTCACAGCTCGAAGCGAATTTTGGTACAAAAGTACAAGTAAAACCACGTTCGCTACACTTAAATTCATCTTCTATAGATAAAAATCATGCCCTTGTAAAAGCCGGGGAGGCTTTGGGTAGGACAACTTATGGCTCGCCTACATTAAGCGACCAGTCGGTGCTCAGTTGCCAGTCGCTAAAGCTGGGCCCGGGGCTTTCGAGCCGCTCCCACAGCGCTGACGAATTTATATACGTACATGAAATTGAAGAAGGCATTGAGTTGTATATTAGGATTTTAAGCCCATTTTTGGGATTGATAAAGGATTAAAGATAAAGAAAACTTTAAACCTGAAACTTTAAACAAGGAAAACAATGAAACTTTGGGATAAAGGCATACCAACCGATAAAAAAACGGATATTTTTACTGTAGGCAATGACCGTGAACTTGACCTTGTACTGGCTAAGTATGATGTTATAGGCTCTATGGCGCAGGCGAAAATGCTGGCTAAAACAGGCTTAATTACAAATGATGAAGCAGATAGCGTGGTTGCAGCATTACAGCAGATTCAGGCTGATATTGACGCAGGTAACTTTATCATAGAAGATACTTTTGAAGATGTGCACAGCAAGGTAGAATACCTGCTGATTGAAAAACTGGGCGATACGGGAAAGAAGATACACACAGCGCGATCCCGTAACGACCAGGTGCTTACAGATGTACATTTATACCTTAAAGATGAACTGAATACCATAAAAGCACAGGTTAAAGAACTTTTTGACCTGCTAATGGCCTTAAGCGAAAAGTATAAAAATATACTATTGCCTGGCTATACGCACCTGCAGGTAGCTATGCCATCATCTTTTGGTATGTGGCTTTCGGCCTACGCCGAAATTTTGATTGACGATGTTACGCTGCTTAATGCTGCACTTGTGGTAGCAGATCAAAATCCGTTAGGCTCTGCTGCGGGTTATGGCAGCTCTTTCCCTATAGACCGTACATTCACTACTAAGGAGATGGGTTTTTCTACACTCAAGTATAATTCGGTTGCAGCGCAAATGAGTCGTGGTAAAGTAGAGAAAACTACTGCTTTTGCCATTGCATCGGTAGCAGGAACATTATCTAAGCTGGCGATGGATATAACATTGTATCTGAGCCAGAATTTCAATTTTATCAGCCTGCCACAGCATTTAACAACAGGGAGCAGCATTATGCCGCATAAAAAGAACCCTGATATTTTTGAGCTTATTCGTGGTAAATGCAATAAAATTCAGGCATTGCCGTATGAAATTACCCTTATTACCAATAACCTGTCGAGCGGTTACCACAGGGAATTCCAGTTATTGAAAGAAGGCTTGTTTCCTGCTTTACAAACCTTAAAATCGTGCCTTGAAATGGCGCATTATTCCATAAAGGAAATTGAGGTGAATGAAAATATCCTGGACGATAAAAAATACGATTATCTTTTTACAGTAGATGCCCTTAATGAATTAGTAGCCCAGGGAGTACCTTTCCGTGATGCTTATAAAATTGTGGGCGAACAGGTGGAAAACGGCACATTTGTATCGCCAAAAGCTACTAAACATACCCATGAAGGGAGTATTAATAATTTATGCCTTGAAGAAATAAGGGAGAAGATGGAAAAGGCAATGTGATAATTTACACTTTAAAAAATTAAGTGACACCTCATAGTAATTTGAGATGGTTCTTTACAAGTTGAAGATTTTGAAACTGTGCTTGTAAAGATTTTACCATACTATCAATATGATGTTTATTCACAGGCAGAGTATCTAAGTTATTATATAGATTATCGTTTAGATTATCTTCATATTCAGATTTTACAAATTCATAATACTTTATAAAAGTGTATGTTCCAAATATGAGATTATTTCCAAAGCCTAAATCAATTTGCTTTTGAAGTAATGCTTGTATCTTTAAGGAAATTCTTTGGTTCATTTTGAAATGAGCCTTCAGATTTTCTTTTTCAGCCGTTGGTTCTTGCTCTGGAAAAACTGGAGGAGGAATATTGAATTGTCTGTGATAAGTTTGAATTGCAACAGCTAACGCTATAATACCAGTAACTACTCCTATTACCTCCCAAGTCATAAGTAAGTTTTTAGAAGTAAATTTAACAAAATTATAGAATATTATATACTATATCTTCTCCTTCACAACACCCGCATCAATATCACCGTGTGAGGTATCATAGATCGATTGCCCGTTTTTAATTAATAAAATTTGCGGACTTTGGTGTACCACATTAAAGCGTGAGGCTATTTCATTGCTTACATCGCGGTATTGTATCAGGTCCAGGAAATAAGGTTTTACTTCATCCTCTTCAAGGCTGTATTCATTTTCAAAATTCTTCAGCGCCATACGGCTTACAGGGCAACGGGTACTGTGCTTAAAAATAATAACAGGCGTTTCAGCAGACTCTTCTACAATAGTATCCAATTGTTTTAGTTCTGTTAAATCGTTCCACTTTATTGCGCTGCCTGTTGTACCTTTATTGTCAGAATTACCGAATAATTTATCAAAAACTCCCATGATTGCGGTTTTTTAGGACAAAATGTCTGTTTCATGATTTTAAAAACTCATAAACAGGTCAAATTGTCAGATTTTACTTATTGGAATATAAATTGAAATACACATATCAAATTTAATGAAATAACGATATGAACTTTGCCAATTTTACTATAAAATCACAGGAAGCCATACAAAGGGCACAACAAATAGCCCAGGGCTTTGGCCACCAGCAGATAGAAAATGAACACATTGTGAAAGCTATCCTGGAGGTTGACGAAAATGTTACGCCGTTTTTACTGAAAAAACTCAATGTAAATGTACCACTCTTTACACAGGTGCTTGATGCTACCCTGCAGAGCTTTCCTAAAGTACAGGGTGGTGAAATGAGTTTATCAAGAGATGCGGCCACTACACTTAACGAGGCAAGCAATATTGCCCGTAAAATGAATGATGAATTTGTGAGTATTGAGCATCTGCTTCTGGCAATATTTCCTTCTAAAAGTAAGGTAGCCCAAATATTAAAAGACCAGGGCGTAACAGAGAAAGGCTTAAAATCTGCTATTGAAGAGTTACGCAAAGGCGACAGGGTTACCAGTGCCAGTGCAGAGGAAACCTACAATTCGCTTAACAAATACGCCAAAAATTTAAACCAGCTTGCCAATGATGGTAAGCTTGACCCGGTTATTGGGCGCGACGAAGAAATTCGCCGCGTGTTGCAGATACTAAGCCGCCGTACTAAAAACAACCCTATGCTTGTAGGTGAGCCTGGGGTGGGTAAAACTGCTATTGCCGAAGGTTTGGCACACCGTATCATTCAGGGCGATGTACCTGAAAATCTTAAAAATAAGGTAGTGTACTCGCTGGATATGGGTGCCCTGATTGCAGGAGCCAAATACAAAGGCGAGTTTGAGGAAAGGCTTAAGTCTGTAGTAAAAGAAGTAACCCAGGCTGAGGGCGATATTGTACTCTTTATAGATGAGATACATACGCTTGTTGGGGCAGGAGGCGGCGATGGCGCTATGGATGCAGCCAATATACTAAAACCCGCCCTTGCCCGTGGGGAACTGCGTGCCATTGGTGCTACAACGCTTGACGAATACCAAAAGTATTTCGAGAAAGACAAAGCGTTGGAAAGGCGTTTCCAGAAAGTAATGGTTGATGAGCCGGATACCGAAAGCGCTATTTCCATACTGAGGGGAATTAAAGAAAAATATGAGGCCCACCACCAGGTGCGTATAAAAGACGATGCCATTATTGCGGCAGTTGAATTATCGCAACGCTATATAACCAACAGGTTTTTACCGGACAAGGCAATTGACCTTATGGATGAAGCCGCGAGTAAGCTACGGATGGAGATTAACTCCAAGCCGGAAGAGCTTGACGTGTTAGACCGTAAAATAATGCAGCTTGAAATTGAGATAGAAGCCATTAAACGTGAAAATGATGAGCCCAAGCTTAAATCGCTGGGAATGGAACTGGCTAATATTAAAGAAGAACGCAACGAGATATTTGCCCGCTGGAAAAGCGAAAAAGATATTGTAGATAATATTCAGGCTGCCAAAACCGATATTGAAAATTATAAAGTGGAAGCCGAAAAAGCAGAGCGCGAAGGCAATTTTGGAAGGGTGGCAGAATTACGCTACGGTAAAATTAAGGAAGCAGAAGAGCAGCTAAATGCTATGGAAAAACAGCTTCAGGAAACACAAAAGGGCGAAACCCTTATTAAAGAGGAGGTAACCAGTGAGGATATTGCTGAGGTTGTTGCTAAATGGACAGGGGTACCGGTTACCAAAATGCTGCAAAGCGAACGTGAAAAACTACTTAACCTTGAAGCCGAACTGCATAAGCGTGTAGTAGGGCAGGAGGAGGCCATACAAGCGGTTAGTGATGCTGTGCGCCGTAGCCGTGCCGGGTTGCAGGATCAGAAAAAGCCTATAGGCTCGTTTCTTTTTCTGGGTACAACAGGCGTTGGTAAAACAGAACTAGCCAAAGCGCTTGCAGGTTACCTGTTTGACGATGAAAATGCCATGACGCGTATTGATATGAGCGAATACCAGGAGCGCCACAGTGTAAGCCGATTGGTAGGTGCGCCTCCGGGATATGTTGGTTATGATGAAGGCGGGCAGCTTACTGAAGCAGTACGCAGAAAACCTTACAGCGTAGTATTGCTTGATGAAATAGAGAAAGCACACCCCGATACCTTCAATATTTTACTGCAGGTGCTTGATGAAGGGCGCTTAACGGATAATAAAGGCCGTTTGGCAGATTTTAAAAATACTATCATAATTATGACCAGCAATATGGGCAGCGGCATAATTCAGGAAAAATTTGAAGCCATTAAGGATGTTGAAACCGCTATGGAAGCTGCCAAAGTAGAAGTGCTTGGCTTGCTGAAACAAACGGTTAGGCCCGAATTTATAAACCGTATTGATGATATAGTAATGTTTACACCGCTTACGGCAGCAAACATAAGGGAAATTGTAAGCATACAGCTTAAAGGGGTATCTAAACTGCTGGCACAGCAAAACATTACACTTGATGCTACCCCCGAGGCAATTGATTACCTATCTCAAAAAGGATATGACCCCGATTTTGGTGCCCGCCCGGTAAAACGTGTAATACAAAAAGAGGTAATGAACGAGTTGAGTAAAGAAATACTTGCCGGTAAAGTTACCACCGATAGTATTATATTACTGGATAGTTTTGATGGCAAACTCGTTTTCCGTAATCAAAATGAACTGGTAAATAACGACTGAACTTCCGAATTGACTATATAAACAAAGCGCCGCGATTTTTTGCGGCGCTTTTTAGTTTACATCTTTATTTATATTTACCTCCTGTTTTTAATAGAAAGCTTAAGCTGTTTTAGTTTCTTTTTTATTATAAACCGGCAGTAGCCTGGTGCTTACATCACCAAACCCTATACGTATTTCGTCGTTCTGGCAATAGCCGCGCATTATTACACAGTCACCATCTTCAATAAATTTACGTTCGGTCCCATCGCTAAGTTTAATAGGGTTTTTGCCCCCCCAGCTAAGTTCCAGCATAGACCCAAAACTATCGGGTGTTGGCCCGCTTATAGTACCACTTCCCATAACGTCGCCACTGTTTACGCGGCAGCCGTTTACGGTATGGTGTGCAAGCTGTTGCGCCATGCTCCAGTACATGTATTTAAAGTTGCTGTTGCAAATTACATTTTCTTCACCGTCGCCCGGTTTTATAGCTACCTGTAGGTTAATATCAAAAGCATGGTTGCCTTCCTGTTCAAGATAGCTTAGTGGCTTCGGTTCCTGCTCAGGCCCTGTAGTACGGAATGGTTCCAGGGCATCCATAGTTACAATCCATGGAGACATAGATGAGGCAAAGTTTTTGGCAAGAAAGGGCCCTAACGGTACATATTCCCATTTCTGTATATCTCGTGCGCTCCAGTCGTTAAAAAGTACCATGCCAAAAATATGTTCTTCGGCTTCTTCAACAGGTATTGGTTCGCCCATAATATTGGCATCGGTAGTGATAAAAGCCATTTCAAGTTCAAAGTCAACACGTTGGCTTGGGCCAAAAACAGGCTCTGTTGCACCGGCAGGCAGCGTTTGCCCCATTGGGCGGTGCACAGGTATACCGCTGGGCACAATGGTAGAGCTGCGCCCATGATAACCTACAGGCAGGTGCAGCCAGTTAGGTAATAAAGCGTTTTCCGCATCACGGAACATTTTACCCACATTGGTAGCATGCTCTTTGCTACTATAAAAATCGGTATAATCACCAATTAAAACAGGCAATTGCATTTCAACTTCATCCATAGTAAAAATTAGTATGTCGCGATGCTTTTGGTTATCACGCAGCACAGGGTTTTCGGTATCAAAAATATCGGCTATACGGTTTCGTACCAGCCTCCAGGTTTTTTTACCATCGCTAATAAAGTCGTTCAGCGTGTCCTGCATAAACATATCATCGGTAAGTTCAATACCTTCAAAATAATTTAATTGTTGCAGGGCGCCCAGGTCTATGGCATAATCGCCTATCCGGGTACCTATGGTAACTACGTCATCTTTGGTAATAAAAACGCCAAAAGGTATGTTCTGGATTGGGAAATCACTGTTTGCGGGCACATCAAGCCACGATTTTCTATTTGGATCGTTTGCGGTTAATGGCATATTTTAAATAGTTTGTGTTTTTTAAAACTGTTAATGTATCTGTTTATCAAATATACTTTTGTCTGATATTTTACCAAACGTTTTTTGTACTTTTGGCAGCAAATTAACGAAATTTTATATAATGCAACGCGACGAACAAATTTTTGACCTTATCCTTGAAGAACAGGACAGGCAAATACACGGACTTGAACTCATAGCATCAGAAAATTTTGTAAGCGACCAGGTGATGGAAGCAGCAGGTTCTGTACTTACCAATAAATATGCAGAAGGGTACCCCGGAAGGAGGTATTATGGTGGTTGTGAGGTTGTTGATGTAATTGAACAAATAGCTATCGACAGGGCTAAAAGCCTTTTCGGCGCGGAGTATGCCAATGTGCAGCCACATTCAGGTTCTCAGGCTAATGCATCGGTTTTTCATGCCTGCCTTAAACCGGGCGATAAAATTCTTGGTTTTGACCTTTCTCATGGAGGGCACCTTACACACGGTTCTCCTGTAAACTTTTCAGGGAGGCTTTATAACCCTGTTTTTTACGGGGTAGAAAAAGAGACAGGAAGGCTTAATTATGATAAGATACAGGAAATAGCAACAAAAGAAAAACCGCAAATGATTATTGCAGGCGCTTCTGCCTATAGCCGCGATATTGATTTTAAACGTTTTCGTGAAATAGCCGATAGTGTTGGCGCTTTATTGCTTGCCGATATATCGCATCCGGCAGGGCTTATCGCTAAAGGCCTGTTGAACGATCCTATACCACATTGCCATGTTATTACTACCACTACGCACAAAACCCTGCGCGGGCCACGTGGCGGTATGATACTTATGGGCAAAGATTTTGAAAATCCTTTTGGTATTAAAACACCTAAAGGAGAAATACGCATGATGTCTTCATTGCTCGATGCAGCTGTGTTTCCGGGTAATCAGGGCGGGCCGCTGGAGCATATTATTGCTGCCAAAGCCGTTGCTTTTGGCGAAGCTTTAAGCGATGAATTTTTCCGCTATGCCTTACAGGTTCAAAAGAATGCCAAAGCCATGGCCGAAGCTTTTGTAAAGCGCGGTTATGATATTATTAGCGGAGGTACTGATAACCACATGATGCTTATTGACCTGCGCAATAAAAACATTACAGGCAAAGAAGCCGAAAACGCGCTTGTAAAAGCGGAAATAACGGTAAATAAAAATATGGTTCCTTTTGATGATAAATCGCCATTTGTAACTTCGGGCATCAGGGTAGGTACTGCAGCCATTACCACGCGTGGGCTTCTTGAAACGGATATGGAAACGGTAGTTGGCTTTATTGACCGTGTTATACAAAACCATACGGATGAAGCCGTTATTGAAGAGATTGCTGATGCAGTAAATGATATGATGAGCGAAAGGCCTATATTTGTATTCTAAATAACGTAAGGTTCAAAATAGAAAAACCCTCTATATCGGAGGGTTTTTTATTCAGCAAAGTTTAGTTCGCCCTTACTAAACTCTGTATTGGCTTTAAATAAAGCCTGCGTAAGAATTTTATGATTTTTTTATTATAACATCTTTATGTGTTTTGTAAATTTATTAGGTAAACTAAAAAACCAAAGTTATTATGAAAACATGTATTGTAACGTTACTTATTTTATTTCAGGGATTATTTGCAGGCGCACAAACTTTTGGGGCTACCGGCCTTGATGTTCAAGGTAATTTTGATGCTACAAAACCTATTTACCGTCAATGGCTAAAATTAGCAAACAAGCCGGATGTTACGTATAAATTTCAGTTAACGCCGGAAGGCCTGAATGATGCAATGAAACTTACAGAGCGTATTTTGATTGAAAATGGATTGGATATAGACAACCCGGATATTTATAAAAGTATTGAAGCCGATAATATAAAAGGATCAGACCCGCAAGTGCTGCATAAAGCGATTCAGAGTGATAAAGCGCGTGTAAACCTGGCATGGTATTCACCAGACGGTTCTACTTTACATTTGTTTTTAGGTAAATATAGTTATGAAGTTAATGTGCTCAAGGCGTATAAAGCTAATTAAATAACACCTATTTGTTTATTTGTTATTTTCTAAAGATTATTGAAATTATTAATTTAATTTCTCAGAGTAAAGTCTTACATTAGTAAATGAAATTAAATTTTCATTGAATTTTTGGGGGCAACAATTCGATACATCAATAAATCCCTTTCCTCTACGGAAAGGGATTTATTATTTATATAGTAGCGCTAAAAAGCTTGACTGAATGGTTGTTTTAAAACATGACAAAAGGGCTGCTTTTTTATCCTTACAGGGGTACAACTTGTTTGGCATACTTTTTATACTAAGTAATAATATAAATCCACAATTAAAAAGAAAGGAATTTTAAAATGCTAAAATGGATTGATGTTATACGATTTGCGACTACAGGAAACCCTGATCCCGACAAAAAAATTATAAAAACAAATGAAGAGTGGCAAAAGCTACTGATGCCGGAAGCGTTCAGGGTGACTCGCTTAAAAGGTACAGAGCGGGCACACAGTTCTGAAATGTGTTCTATTTTTGAACCTGGAAAATATGCCTGCGTGTGTTGTGGAACATTATTGTTTGATGCTAACGAAAAATTTGAAAGCGGTACCGGGTGGCCCTCATTTACGCAGCCTGTTACCGAAAATGCGATTGCTTATCACAAAGATGTAAGTTATGGAATGGTGCGTATTGAAGCATTATGTAACACCTGTGATGCGCATTTGGGTCACGTTTTTCAGGATGGCCCCCAACCCAGCGGATTAAGGTATTGTATGAACGCTGTTGCGCTTAAAAAGGTAGAAAGCAACGAAAGCAAGGCAACCTTTGGCGGAGGCTGTTTTTGGTGTACCGAAGCTGTATTTACTTTGCTAAAAGGTGTAACTAAAGTGCAAAGTGGTTATAGTGGAGGCAAAATTGCTAACCCAACTTACAGAGAAGTGTGCAGTGGTATGACGGGTCATGCTGAGGTTATAGAGGTAAGCTATAATGCAGACGAGATATCCTATGCCGATTTGCTGCGTATTCACCTCAGTACACATAATCCCACCACACCTAACAGGCAGGGCGCTGATGTAGGTACACAATACAGGAGTGTTATTTTTTACAGGAATGAAACTGAAAAGAAAACAGCGGAGGAAGTTATTGCTGAAATGCAATCGGTATATCAGGAGCCTATAGTTACTGAGATAGCACCATTAGAGTACTTTTATAAGGCAGAAGATTATCACCAGGGTTATTATAACAATAATCAGCAGCAAGGCTATTGCCAGGCAGTTATTAACCCGAAACTTAAAAAGTTCAGGCAGCTTTTTAAAAGTAAACTCAAAGATAATCAAGAGCAGGATTTAAGTACAAATGGTTAAGCAGGCAGGTTTTGGCGGTGGCTGCCATTGGTGTACTGAGGCAGTATTTTCCTCGTTAAAAGGCGTTCACGCTGTACAACAGGGCTGGATAGCCTCTGATGGGGACAATGCTTCCTTTTCTGAAGGAGTTATTATCTCATATGACGCTGAAATTATTTCCTTCGCTACCCTTATCGCTATCCACGCCTATACCCATAGCAGTACCTCCCAACACCCAATGAGGGATAAATACCGCTCAGCAGTCTATACATTTAATGATGATGATGTACAACTGGCTAAAGAAGCTATTGAGGCGTTGCAGTCAGAGTTTAATGAGCCTCTTATCACCTGTGTTTTGCCGTATCAAGCATTCAACCCGAGCAGGAATGAGTTGAAAGATTATTATTTTAATAATCCGCAAAAGCCTTTCTGCGAACTTTATATTAACCCCAAATTAAAGCTTATCATGCAACGGTTCTCCAGGGTTGCCAATCATGAAAAGTTAAAGCACCTTAAACAGTAGTAGGTGCGTAAAATATATATGGAAACAATAAATAAAAAAACAGCCTACTCAATACTCGAGCTTGCTATAGTATCGGGTGGCGTAACAATAGAACAAACATTTAAAAACAGTGTTGACCTTGCCCAAAAAGCAGAAGCAATGGGATATAGCCGCTTATGGCTGGCAGAACATCATAATATGGTGCATGTAGCCAGTGTGGCTACTTCTGTACTCATAGGCCATATAGCAGGAAATACTAAAACTATTCGTGTAGGCTCAGGGGGCATAATGCTGCCCAACCATTCACCACTTATAGTGGCAGAGCAATTTGGTACGCTTGGAAGGCTTTATCCTGACCGGATTGATTTAGGGTTGGGCAGGGCACCGGGCACAGACCAGGTTACAGCACATGCCATACGCAGTGACAGGATGCAGGCAGTGCATAATTTTCCCGGTGAAATTGAACAGATACAGGAGTACTTTTCACCGGATAATGAATGGTCTCAGGTACGCGCTGTAGTAGCCGAAGGCGTTAATGTGCCACTATATATTTTAGGCTCCAGCCTAGATAGCGCACACCTTGCTGCTAAAATGGGACTACCATATGCTTTTGCAAGCCATTTTGCCACCAGCCTGCTTTATGAAGCCCTCGCTATTTACAGAAAAGAATTTCAGCCGTCTCAATACCTTGATAAGCCTTATACAATTGCGGGAGTCAATGTAATTGCAGCTGATATGGATGATGAGGCCGAAAGGAATTTCACTTCTGTAATACGGATGTTCTTAGGCATACTAACCGGGAAGAGGGAAGCTTTGCAACCCCCTATGGAAATGACGGAGGAGTTAATGATGATTCAGCACAATCCCGCAGTACGCGAGATGCTTAAATACTCATTTGTTGGAAGGAAGGAAGCAGTTGCCAAACAATTGGATAAGTTTTTGCAGGAAACAGGTGTAGATGAACTCATGGTGGTAAGCAGCCTGTATAATCATAATGACAGGATAAAATCATATCAGATTTTGTCTGAAATAATAAAAGAACGGAATAATTAATAATTAGCGGTATGAAAAAAATAGGATTTTTGTCATTCGGGCATTGGGCCGGCCATCCTTCTTATCAAACCCGCACAGCAAGCGATACATTGCTTCAGTCTATAGACCTGGCCGTTGCGGCAGAGGAAATTGGTATGGATGGCGCTTATTTTCGGGTGCATCATTTTGCCCGGCAGTTAGCATCGCCTTTTCCACTGCTTTCGGCGATAGGTGCTAAAACAACCAAAATAGAAATTGGTACCGGGGTAATAGATATGAGGTATGAAAACCCTTTGTATATGGTAGAAGATGCCGGCGCTGCAGACTTAATTTCTGAAGGGCGCTTGCAATTGGGTATAAGCAGGGGATCTCCGGAACAGGTAATTGAAGGCTGGCGCTATTTTGGTTACCAACCTGAAGAAGGTGAAACAGATGCGGACATGGGGCGTAAAAAAGCGCTGCAATTTTTAGATAAACTTAAAGGTGAGGGATTTGCACAGCCAAACCCACAGCCCATGTTCCCCAATCCTCCGGGTTTATTACGCCTGGAACCGCATTCAGAAGGATTACGGGAGCGTATCTGGTGGGGAGCGGCATCAAACGCTACTGCCATTTGGGCAGCAGAAAACGGTATGAACCTGCAAAGCTCTACCCTGAAGTATGACGAAAACGGGAAACCCTTCCATATTCAGCAGGCAGAGCAAATAAGGCTGTATAAAGAGGCATGGAAAAAAGCAGGGCATCAGCGTGAACCAAGGGTATCGGTAAGCCGGTCAATTTTTGCACTGGTTAACGATCAGGACAGATATTATTTTGGACAACAGGGCAAAGCCGCCGATAGTATTGGTTATATCGAAAATGATAAACGTGCAATTTTTGGAAAGAGTTATGCTGCAGAACCTGAAAAACTAATTGAAGAATTGGCTCAGGATGAGGCTATCAGGGAAGCAGATACATTACTGTTAACTGTACCTAACACGTTAGGTGTGGATTATAATATTCATGTATTGTCTTCAATTTTAGAGCATATAGCCCCGGCACTGGGCTGGCGTTAATTTTTTAAAGCAAAATCTACAAAGCCTCTTTTATATTTTTAAAGAGGCTTTTATTTTGTTTTTTTATAAAGCTTCAATGCTATTTTATAAAATATATTTTAATAGTTTAGGTATTTTATATAGTGAATACAAGATTAATTAAGTATAGAATTATGAAAAAATACATATTACTATTTCTTATGAATTCATTTTGATGGTTACCTAAGATTCAAATCTTTAAATAGATACTGATATAGTTATAGCTTAAGTAATAATACTATGCAAATTAAGTTATTCATAAGCCTGCGCAAGCCAAACTGGCCAGCCGTTGATTAATTATGTTAGTAGGAAACTTTTCTTTGTTATATTTGCTACAGCCATAATAATTGATTGTTATATACTGTTAGTATAAATTAAATGTATTAATCTTTTATGAAAGTAATTTTAACTTTTGTCGTACTTATTTGCAATATTGTCACTTATAGTCAAGCTAAGCCGCAGGCTGTTATTCCTTTTACTATTGAAAAAAATGTAGTTTATATATACTGTAAGGTAAATGCGACCGACAGTTTAAAATTTATGTTTGATACAGGGGCTAATGGTTCAGTAATAAATCGTTCTTCAGGCAAAAACCCCGATATCAAAATTACGGGTAGTAGCCTAAATACGGGTTCGAATGGTAGCAATGAAGTAGAGCAAAGCGATAATAACGTGGTGGCTTTTGGCGATATTAAACGACAAGACGTAAGTCTTAATATAATTGATTTCCAAACCGATGCTTTTGATGGGGTATTTGGTACTGACCTTATGAAGGGGAATATTGTTGAAATCGATTATAACAGGAATGAAATCCGCTTTTACAACCAGCAAGCAACGGATATCATTTATGATAGATATGAAAAATTGAAGCTTAACTTTATTGACAATTATCCCGCCATAGAAAGTATTATTGTAATTGAAGGTAAAGAGTACAAGGGTATTTTTGGCCTTGATAGTGGTGCAGATGACCTGTTGACCATAGCTGCACCATATGCTAAGAAACATAAGCTCAGCGAAAAAATGAGAAATATAGGAAGCGCAACGGCTCAGGGTTCTGATGGCTCAGTGTATGAGATGCAGGTAATGCTTTGCCCTATTATAAATTTCTCCGGCAAATATCTGTACAATATTCCCGCTATGCTATCGGAATCTACAGAAGGTATTGACAGTACGGAAAAGATGGCCGGTTTCTTCGGAAACAATTTGCTCAAGCGGTTCAATACAATAATCGATTTCAATCGTGGTTTCATTTATTTTAAGCTGAATAAAAATCTTTATTTTGATGTTTACCAATAATTAGGTTTATTAAATAATCAATATAGCCTAAGGCTGAAACATAGATTTTAGCACATTATTTTCATATATAAAACTACTATAATATTGTATAGTGATAAAATTAGCAGTCCCGGCAGTAACTTTTTTTCTGTAGTTTCACCCCGCTGAGGTCATATATATATTTAATGTAGCAGTCGCTGCCACTATTTAAATACTTAGAAGTTTTACATATCCTAGATATAATATCTTGCTCTCAGAAGTATTTAACCACATTACTTTTATAAGTTTAAGAAAAGAATAACATTATCGTATTTTAGTTGATGCCTTAAAAGCGTTATCTTTAGTAAGGTATGAAATACTGTTTTGTTAAAAGCAGTGATACGTTAAATTCAATGTTTTCTTCTGATAAATAATAATGTATGAAAGAATCAGATAGCTTTAATGACCACAAGGAAAACTTAAGTGAAGACGAGGAGAATATATATTCGCTTTTGAGTCTTAATGGCAATACACGGCGGGAATTCCTTAAAAAAGTTTCCGCAGCCAGTTTAAGTATATGGGCATCTTCTTATTTTACCAATGAACTTTTCGCTGCCGAAAGCCCGCACATACATAACAATATATCAGACTTTATGGAACAAGTAAAAGTACAACTGCATGTAAATAAATCTGTAAGACCTCTGACAGTTGATACCCGGACCACGTTGCTGGATGCTTTGCGGGAACACCTGAACCTAACCGGCAGCAAAAAAGGCTGTGATCATGGACAGTGTGGTGCTTGCACCGTTATTATTGACGGGCAGCGGAAACTATCTTGCCTAACACTGGCCGCAACATGTAAGGACAAAGAAATTACCACTATAGAAGGCCTTAGCGACGGAAATAAATTACATCCCATGCAGGAAGCATTTATAAAGCACGACGGTTTCCAGTGTGGTTACTGCACCCCGGGGCAAATATGTTCTTCGGTAGCTCTTCTTGATGAAGCCAAGCGTGGAGAAGCCAGTTACGTAACAGAAAATATTGCAAATACAGGCAAGGGCCTTACACTTTCGGAAGAAGAAATACGCGAGCGTATGTCAGGTAACATTTGCCGTTGCGGGGCATATAACAATATCGTGCAGGCTTTTAGGCAAGTCCATACCGGTAAGAGTGAAATGCCAACTTATGAATTTGCCACACCAGAGCAAATGGAAAAAGCAAAAAAAGCATAACCTACCAATAGTAAAACAGCAAATCATGAGGCCATTTAATTTTATAAGTGCAACTGACAAAAAAGAGGCACTTAATGCAGTAAGTACCAAAAAAAGCAGTAAGTATTTAGGGGGAGGCACTAACTTGGTGGACTTAATGAAAGAAAATGTAGAACGCCCTGGTACAATTATAGAGGTCGCCAACCTTGATTATAAAACGGTTGACCAAAGCAATAGGGGAGGTTACACCATCGGGGCTATGCTAAGTAATTCCGAAACGGCAAACCACGACCTTATACGTACACAATACCCATTGTTATCAATGGCCATGCTCTCTGCCGCCACAGCCCAAATACGCAATATGGCCACTAATGGTGGTAATTTACTGCAACGCACACGCTGCCCTTATTTTTATGAAGTTTCTATGCCTTGTAATAAACGTGAGCCGGGCACAGGCTGCGGCGCTAAAAATGGCATGAATGCACTGCATGCCATTTTTGGCTATAGTGATAAATGTGTTGCGGTACATCCATCTGATATGTGTGTAGCCCTTGCAGCACTGGATGCAGAAGTTGAAGTATCTTCTCCCGGAGGGAAATTGAGAACAATTGCGTTTAAAGACTTTCACAGGCTGCCCGGGCTGAACCCTGAAAGAGACACCAATCTGGAAGAGGGAGAACTGATTACGGCAATACACCTGCCCAGGCCAATATATCAGCATCATTATCATTACCTTAAAATAAGAGAGCGCTCCAGCTATGCCTTTGCGCTGGTTTCAGTAGCAGCGGGGATGCAGGTTGAAAATGGCAAAATTTCTGCTTTAGGCCTTGCCATGGGCGGGGTTGCCCATAAGCCCTGGAAATTAACTGCTGCCGAAGATTTTTTAAAAGGAAAAACACCTAATGAGGCTAATTTTGAAAGAGCTGCACAGTTGGCAATGCAAGATGCCAGGCCCCTTTCTGAGAACGGCTATAAGGTGTCCATGGGTGAAAAAGCTATAATCAGGGCATTAAGCCAGGCATATACTAAAACCATATAATTTTTCAGTAAGAGTATGAATATAATAGAAGCATCAGGGGTAGGACAGTCCGTAGACAGGATTGATGGCAGGCTTAAAGTTACGGGTATGGCAAAATATGCCTCGGAATTTCCAGTCAAAAATGTTATATACGCACAAGGGGTAAACAGTACCATTGCCAAGGGGAGGATTATTGCCATAGATACTGCCGAAGCTGAAAAACTGCCGGGTGTTTTAAAGGTAATTACTTATAAAAATGCTGAAAAATTAAAGAACTATGAAAAAGAACTGACTTCGTTTGAACTTGAAACCGTAGCGCCGGTATTTCAGACGAATGAAATACATTATTATGGGCAATATGTTGCCTGTGTAGTTGCAGAAACCTTTGAGCAGGCGCAATACGGCTGCAGCTTGGTTAAAGTAATGTACGAAGAAGATAAGGCGGATATCCATATGGATAAGAACAGGGGCAAAGCATTTAAGCCCGACAAAGAAGCAGATTACTCACGGGGAGACATGGATAAGGGGATGAGAGACGCTAGTGCCAAAGTAGAGGAAACGTATACGACCCCTATCGAGCACCAGCATCCTATGGAACTCCACGCAGCTATTGTATCGTGGGAAAAAAACGGCGTAAAAATGTATGCCAGCCAGCAGATACTTGCCAAGGCTAAAAAATCGATAGCCGATACTTTTATGATCCCCGAAACAAATGTTCAGATCATCGTGCCTTATGTGGGGGGTGGGTTCGGCTCCAAATTAAATATTTTCAAGCATGTTACCATGGCTGTAATGGCCTCCAAAATGCTTGGCAGGCCTGTGCAGATTACAGTAACGCGACAGCAGATGTTTACCAACACAGGTATGCGGCAGTTTGATGAGCAGAAAATGCGGCTTGGAGCTACAAAGAGCGGAGTATTAACGGCATTAGGGCATTATACCACCTCACACTGCGCCACGAACCTTCAGTACTACGAGTCGTGCGGCAACGTATCTAAGATGCTGTACAATACCCCTAATAACGAAGTAACACATCGCCTAATACCCCTAAATATTCAGGTGCCTAATTCAATGCGGGCACCCGGTGAGGCTACCGGTAGTTTTGCACTGGAATCTGCCATAGATGAGTTGGCATGGAAGTTAAATATGGATCCTATTGAGTTCCGTATAAAAAATGACACACAAACCGATTTAGGCGCTGGCAAACCTTTTTCATCAAGGTTACTAACAGAATGCCTTCGCATTGGCGCAGATAAGTTTGGCTGGGACAAACGAAAAGCACCCGGAACCAATAAAAAAGGCAACTGGCTAATAGGATATGGGGTAAGTGCGGCATCCAGAAGGGCACCGTACATGAAAACTAATGCCAGGGTTATTGTCGAATTAAAAGACGGTAAATCTTTCGCCACAATACAAATGGATGGAACGGACATAGGTACCGGAACTTATACCATTTTAGGGCAGACTGCTTCGGACTATTTAAAAATCCCCATCGAAAATATTACTGTTGAGCTGGGCGATTCTGATTTTCCGGTTACACCCGGATCAGGTGGGTCATGGGGCGCTGCATCATACTCTAACGGCGTGCGAAAAGCCTGCGAAAACCTGATTTCAGGATTACAACAAAAGGCAGGCGGCAAAGCTGGGAACAGTGATTCTGTAGCAGGACTTATGACGAAGAGTAAACTAAGTACCTTTACGGCAGAAGGTACTGCCGAGCCTTCCGAGGCCTTTAAAAACCATTCCGTATTTTCATTTGGGGCTAACTTTACAGAGGTCTGGGTGGATAAGGACACGGGTATGTACCGCATAAAGCGAATGGTTAATGTTGCCTCTGCCGGAAAAATAATGAACCCAAAAACGGCTTACAGCCAGGTTATAGGCGGGCTTACCATGGGGGCGGGTATGGTAATTGCAGAGCAATCTAAAATTGAACCAAACTATGGTAATTTTATTACAAGGACACTTGCAGATTACCATGTGCCGGTAAATTTGGACCTAGCAAATGTTGATGTTGTTTTCCTGCCAGAAGAAGATAAAATAGCCAATGAAATGGGAGTTAAAGGTATTGGCGAACTTGGTATTACCAGTGTTGCGGCATCTATTGCGAATGCTATTTTTAATGCCACCGGTAAACGTATGCGCCACCTTCCGATAACACCTGAAAAACTGATTATGGCAAAGCCCGAAAAAGGAATATAAAATAAGTTAACTTATATAACTTTAAAAGTATCAGCACGAAGCCATAATATATCGCCTATTTCTATAGGAATTGCTTTGCCTGATTTGGATAATGGCAGGGTAACTATCTTGTCTTGAATTAAAACAGTAAGTACCTCAGTACTTTCATTGACTGAGATGACTTCCGCCGGGAACGTAATAGTATTGCTATTATTATTAGGGGCAAAAACCTCATTAGGGCTGCCCTTAGCAGTAATTTTCCCTTCTTTTATCACATAGGTAATATCAGAAAGTAATGCTACCTCAGCTATGCTGTGGCTCACCAAAATAATAGTAAGTCCATACTGTTTATGCAGCTGCTTTACAGCCTTTATTAAAGAGGTTTTAGAGCTATTATCCAAGGCTGTAAAAGGTTCATCAAGCAATAATATGTCGGGTTTGGTAAGTAATGTCCTGGCTAATGCCACCCGCTGCTGTTGCCCGCCGGATAATTCATCCACCCTTTTATTTAGCAAAGGTGCAATACCCATATAACCAATAATTTCTTCAAAATATCTATTTTCGCCTTTGCCTAGCGCATATATCAGGTTCCCATTCACATCCATGTTAGGAAATAAGGTGTTCTCCTGCAAAAGGTACCCTATGTTTCGCTGGCCGGTAGCAATATTTTTTTTGTATCCTGCCTTAAACCAGGTTATGCCATCAATAATTATCTTTCCACTATCGGGCTTTAACAATCCTGCGAGCATACGAAGTACAGATGTTTTACCCGATCCCGATTCTCCATATAAAGCTACGAATGCGCCCTTTTCTATTTGCATGGAAACAGAAATTTCAAATTCCGTATTTCCTTTAAATTTCTTGGTAATTTGTAGTTCAATCATCTATTAAGAATTTTAAACCCGTTCCTGTTAAACCGGTATACGATAAAAAGTATTGAGAAGCTGAATAGTAGTAAAAGTAATGAAAGGAAGTGAGCATCGGTATACTCCATCTTTTCAACAGCTTCATATACTGCAATAGACGCTACCTTGGTCTTTCCCGGCAGATTACCCCCTATCATCAGCACTACGCCAAATTCGCCAATAGTATGGGCAAAAGATAATATGACAGCCGTAAGTAAGGCTGGCTTAATGTTTGGTAACTCTACTTTAAAAAAAGTTTCCCATCCTGATTTTCCGAGGCATAATGACGCTTCCCTGTATTTTTTAGGCAATTGCTCAAATCCAGACTGTAGCGGTTGTACCATAAAGGGTAGGCTATAAATTACGGATGCTACTATTAACCCCGAAAAGCTAAAGACAAGCTGTATATTAAAAGCGTCATATAACCATTTCCCCATCCAGCCGGATTTTCCAAAAGCAAGTAACATGTAAAATCCCAGCACCGTTGGCGGTAAAACCAGTGGCAAGGTTACAATAGTTTCTATAAACGGCTTCAGTTTACTTTTGCTTTGCGCGAGTGCATAGGCTAGGGGTACACCAACAAGCAGTAGTATAAAAGTTGTTATAAGCGCTAATGTAAAAGTTATCTGCAGAGCTTCCCACATCATTTTATACCTTTTTTTATTTCATAACCATAGCTCTTTAAAATCCGGTGTGCGGATTCAGAGAAGAGGTATTGGTAAAATTCCTTTACATTTTTTTGTTGTTTCGCTGTTGCATCCTCATGACTAATTATTACAGCGCCTTGCGCTAAGGGCTCGTAATAATTTTCCGGAATGGAGATCCAGCTTCCTTTTCCTTTCATTTCAGGCGACAGCAAAACCGATTTTGCTGTAAAACCAACCTCCGCGTTATGGGTAGTAATATATTGGTTTACCCCTGATATACTTTGGGCTACTACAAACTTTCGTTTCAGTTCCTCTTTCATCGATACTGCTTCTAAATATTGCATTGCGGCCGCGCCGTAAGGTGCCAGTTTTTCATCTGCAACAGCGATATGCGCTACTTCAGAAGAGTTTAGATACCCTACAGTTAAAGAACCTGTTTTTTTTAGGCTCCACATTACCAGTGTCCCATAAGCATAAATTTTGGGCCGCACTGTTGTAAGTCCACTTTTATAAAGTTCCTGTGGGTATCTCATATCTGCCGAAACAAAGATATCATAAGGCGCCCCGGCTTTAATCTGTGCTGTCAATTTTCCTGAAGATCCTATCACTAATTCGCAGTTGATACCTGTTTCCTTATGAAAATCAGTAATTAACGAATCTATGGCAAACTGCATATTGGCAGCCACGGCAATCCGAACCGGGACTGCCTTTTGTTGTGTGCACGCGCTTATAGGTATAAATAATGCGAATAAGAACAAGCTTTGAAAAGTTTTCTTTATCAAGGTAAAGTTTTAGGCTAATTAAACGTTGTTAAGAAGTATCTAAGATAGGAACAACATTGCAATTTTCTCTAAAAAGTACTGCTACATTTTCTACGGATTAGCAAAAACTGTTTCTCAAAAGATGTATCTTTAATACTTTAAGACAAATTGTACTAATGACACATGAATTTAAAATAATACTTGAAACAGCATATCGCAATCGGGACCAGAAACACGTATTGGCAACTGTCGTGGCATTACAGGGTTCATCCTACCGCAAGCCCGGCGTACAGATGCTGATTGCTGAAAACGGAGTAATAACCGGTGCTGTGAGTGGTGGGTGCGTTGAGAAAGAAGTGAAATTTCAGGCAGAAAGTGTTTTTAAATCAGGTATACCCAAAGTAATGACTTACGACGGCCGTTACCGGTTAGGTTGCGAAGGTATATTATATATTTTACTGGAGCCCTTTAAAATTTCTGATCAAATATCTGCTATGTTGCAAAATGAAATAAAAAGCAGGCAGCCATTTACTATCGCTTCATTTTATGTAAAAGAAGAAGCAGAGAGCCACTTATTTGGTTCGGAAATTATAGTTGCTGATGGTGCCAAAATACCTTTACGTGATAACTTTATATCTGGCAGTGAAGGTACCGCTGTATTCAGGCACACTTTTAATGCCCTTTTACAGCTGGTTATTATAGGTGCGGAACACGATGCTGTTTCGCTTTGTAAAGCAGCATCGCAACTTGGCTGGGAGGTAATAATAGCAGATTCGCCGAGAGACCCAAAAACAATTAAAGATTTTCCGGGGGCAGCCCATATAGCGCATCTTGACCCTGCTACGGAGTTTGATTTTACTATTGATAATAGTACCGCTGTGGTATTAATGAATCATAATTATGCACGGGATTTACATTTTCTTTTAAAGTTGCAACAAACAAACCCGTTTTATATTGGCATATTAGGATCGGCAAAACGCCGTGAAAAATTAATGAATGAATTATCAGAGTATAGCCCTGACCTTGATTTTGACTTTATGGATACTGTTTACAGCCCCGCCGGCATTGCTATTGGGGCAGTAACACCACAGGAGATTGCCGTTGCTATTTTGAGCGAAATCATAGCGGTAAGAAACAAAAAGGAGGTGCCCTCTTTACGTAGGCAGATGGGCAGTATCCATTAGTGTTGACAGAAAAAAATATAATAGCTAATACGCTACATAAGCTTGTCAAAATGGATAGGCAAATCATTAATACGTTTGCCAGTGGCATTATAAATGGCATTGGCAATAGCAGGTGCCATACCTACAATCCCGATTTCACCTACGCCCTTGGCACCAAGCTCATTTACTTCCTCATCGTGTTCCTCAACAAAAATAACGTCCAGTTCATTGATATCGGCGTGTACAGGGATGTGGTATTCAGCCAGGTTCTGGTTCATATATTTGCCGAAACGGTTATCTTTATAGGTTTCTTCATGCAATGCTTTGCTAATACCCCATATCATACCGCCCAGGATCTGGCTGGTAGCGGTCTTCCGGTTAATTATATTTCCAGCTGCTACTGCTGTTACGGCACGGGTAACCTCTATAACGCCCAGTTCCTCATCTACCTCAACCTCTACAAAAGCCGCGCTGTGTGCCGCTTTTGTATATTTGGTTTTTAAGGGGTTGGGCATGGCGCTTTTAGTTGTTTTTATCGCTTTTCCTTTATTGGCCTCAATAATTTCTTCATAACTTATTTCTGCCTGGGGATTGTTTTTTAAAGTTAAAATACCCTCTCTAAACACGGCCATTTCAAAGTCAGCATTACCAAATAACTCTTCCTTAATCTTTTGGGCTTTTTTGAATAATTTTTTATTGAGCGAGTGGCAGGCCGCTTTTACAGCTGGCCCTACGGTGGCTACCGTCCACGAACCGCCCTGAATGGGCGCAAACGGTTTTTTACTATCGCCGTAAGAAAAGGTTACATCTTCAAGGGAAAGGCCAAGTTCATCTGCCGCAATCTGTGTCATAACAGTTAATGTGCCCGTACCAATATCCGTAACAGCGCTGTTAACCTGTACTTTTCCATTTTTGTTCAGTATGGCCTGTGCACGGCCTAAAATCCTGTTTGCATCCCACATTCCTGTTGCCATACCATAGCCAACCAATTTGTTGCCGCGTTTGGTTGTCCGTGGTGTTGGGTTGCGTTTTTCCCACCCAAAAGCTTTAGCCCCCAGTTCATAACATTTTTTAAGCTCTTTGCTGCTGTAAGGCTTGCCACTGCCTTTATCAATATTGGTATAGTTTTTCAGCCTGAATTCCAAGGGATCCATATGTAGCTTTTCAGCGAGCATATCCATAGTAATTTCCAATGGATGCATACCTGTTACGCCTCCGGGTGCGCGCATATCCAGTGGCGTATACACATCCAGCGGTACTATGCTGTACTCCAATGTTACATTTTCTGCAGGGTAAAGCATGTTCCCCCAGTTTACTACAATCTCCACATAATCTTCAAAACGGGAGGTTTCGCCTATTGCTTTCTGGTACAGTGCGGTAAGATTTCCTTTTTCGTCTGCGCCGAATTTTGTTTCCTGTAGGGTTTCCGGTCGGTAGCCAAAAGTAAACATCTGTGCGCGGCTCAAAACAACGCGGACATTACGCTTTAATTCAAGGGAGGCCATAACTGCCATAAAAAGCTGGTATTGGGGGCGCAGGCCGCTGCCAAAGCCACCACCCATATAAGGGGTGATAACCTGTACGTTTTTCATCTTCAGGCCAAAAACATTGGCAACATACATTTGCGAATTAATGGTACCCTGTGTCTTATCGTATATGCGAAGCTTATCCTTATTCAGGTATTCCACGGTGGTTGCAAAAAGTTCCATAGGGTTATGGTGCTCTGTACCGTGCCTAAATTTACCAAAAGCCTGTGCGTGGGCAGTATTATAGGCCTCTTCAAAATCGCCCTGTGGTTTTGGTGGTGGCGGTTTCAGCAGGGTTGCCAGGCCTTTTTTAGGGTCTCGGGCCTTACCAGTATTTGCTTCAAGGTCTGTAGTAAAATCTTCCTCTTCATATGCTACTTTTACCAGGGCAGCGGCATAGCGTGCCAGCTCAAAAGTTTCGGCTACTACCAGGCCTATAGGTTGCCCGTTATACAGCACCTGATTGTTTTTTAACGGTTTAAAAACTTCACCGGGCGGGGCATCCATATCGGCATACTGAAAATCAAACCAGGCAGTAGAAGGCCTGTTATCGTGGTTAAAAACCTCAATCACGCCCGGCAGTGCTTTTGCCGGAGCGGTATCCATACTTTTAATTTTTCCTTTTGTGACTGTACTGTTTATTACATAACCGAATAATAAGTCACTCACCTTATATTCTGCTGCGTATTTTGCGCTGCCGGTTACTTTCTCGCGGCCTTCCAGGCGGCTTATGGCTTTTCCTATTGTGGGTAATTTTGTCATGATTGCTGTTTTACGTTTGGACATTACAACGAAGGCTGTGCCCCGGGGCGCTGTGATTCGGGATTTAAAGCCATAAGGCAGTTACGCACTATGGCGCGCCTTGCCATCTCAATTTTAAAGCTGTTATGTTCATAACCTTTTGCACCCTGAAGGATAATGTTTGCAGCGGTTGCAAAATTTTCACGCGTTGCCGCCTTTCCTTTCAAAAAAGCTTCTGCTTCATGTATGCGCCACGGCTTGTGTGCAACCCCACCAAGCGCAATACGTGCCTCATTAACAATATCGCCGTCAAGATCAAGCCCTGTAGCTACAGATACCAGCGCAAAAGAATAGGAATGGCGGTCGCGTAGCTTTATGTAGGAATAATTTTTGGCAAAGCCCTCCTTAGGAAGGTCTATACCTGTTATCACTTCGCCGTGCTTTAAGTTATTGTCAATTTGAGGTGTATTGTCCGGTAATCTATGAAAATCAGCAAAAGGTATTTGCTTTTCACCTTCCGGCCCTGTAATATTTATTGTAGCGTTAAGTGCAGCCAGCGCCACGCACATATCGCTGGGAAAAACCGCAATACAATCTTCGCTTTGCCCCAATATGGCGTGCATACGGTTAAAGCCGCCAATGGCAGAACAACCGGAACCCGGCTCGCGTTTATTGCAGGGGGTATTAATATCATAAAAATAGTAGCAGCGTGTACGCTGTAACAAGTTGCCGCCATTAGTTGCCATATTTCGTATTTGCGGAGATGCCCCCGCCAGTATGGCTTTAGACAGCAATGGGTAGCGTTCTTCTATAAGCGGATGGTAGGCCGTATCGGCATTGGTTACAAAAGCACCAAGACGTACCCTGCCATCCGGCAACGCTTCTATAGAATGGTGTGCCGTAACAGGGTTAATATCTACCAGTTTATCAGCAGTGGTAATATAGTACTTAAGCAGGTCGGTAATATTGGTGCCCCCTGCGATAATTTTATTACCGTTATTGCCCTGTAGCTGTTGTACAGCATCGGGTACGCTGGCGGCTTTGGTGTAGCTGAAATTATTCATGGTGGCCTCCTTCCTTCACTTCCATTATAGCATCAATAATGCCGACATTGGCACCGCAGCGGCACAGGTTGCCGCTCATCAGTTCCTTAACTTCTTCACGTGTGTTGGCTTTCCCTTCCTTTAGCAAGCCAATGCCGCTGCATATCTGTCCTGGGGTACAATAGCCACACTGAAAGGCGTCATGATTAATAAATGCCTGTTGTAGCGGGTGCAGCACATCGTTTTCGGCTACACCTTCAATAGTAGTAATTTCAGCCCCTTCCTTCATGGTGGCAAGGGTTAGACAGCTTAATATCCGTTTGCCATCGCACAAAACGGTACATGCGCCACACTGGCCGTGGTCGCACCCTTTTTTGGTTCCGGTAAGGTACAGCCTGTCACGCAGGGCGTCCAAAAGTGAAACCCAGGGCCTTACTTTAACACTATGCTCTTTGCCGTTTACTCTGAGGCTGATTAAAGTTGTATCCGTTGTTTCCATAGGCATTTGCTTTTTGCGGTACTGTTCATGATGAAATACTAAGTTCGGCAAATAAATGTGCTAAGGTTCACAAGGATATGTTAATCTATGGGTGTAAAAGCACTTAATTTAAATTTTTGAACAATCAGCCTGTTAATGCGAATTACCTTCTCTTACGGAAAATACATGCAATACCTGCGGGAAAAGTGCCTGCAGGCTTTCTTCTACGCCTTTTTTAGAACCGGGCAGTGTTATTATAAGTGTACCCCCTGCAAAACCGGCAATGCCACGGCTTAGCATCGCAGTATTCACCCGTTGCTGGCCATAAGCCCGGGCGGTTTCCATAATACCGGGAATTTCAGTATCAATAAACGGCGCTACTGCCTGGGGCGTTACATCCCTCGCCGAAAGCCCTGTACCGCCTGTAAAAAATACCAAATCCGTTCTGTTGTCTAAAAGTTGTTGCAGTATTTTTTGTATGGCTTCCACATCATCCGATACAACATTATATTCCACATCATTATAATTGTATGAAGCAAGTAGGTTAACTATAGCTTTTCCGGAGGTATCTTCTTTTTCGCCTCGTGATACTGTATCACTGCATACCACAACAGCACATTTTAATGCCTTTGGCAGATGCCTGGCATCCGATTTCCCACCATGTTTTTCCTGTAACCGTATATGCTGTATTTCTACATTTTTATCGATTGGCTTGAGCATATCGTACATAACCAACGCTGCTACCGATGCGCCGTGCATCGCCTCAACCTCAACGCCGGTTTTGTATATGGTATGCACTTCAACCGATATAATGATACTCAGGCCATCAATACTGTACGATATATTGGAATATTCTACAGGCAGGGGATGGCAGTCCGGAATTACATCACTTGTTTTTTTGATGCCGAATAATGCGGCCGCACGGGAAAACTCAAAAATATCCCCTTTGGGTACCCTGCGCTCATTAACGGCATCAATGGTTTCCTGTTTTGATACCTGCAAGGTAGCTGTGGCAACCGCCCTGCGTAGTGTATTTGTTTTATGTGTTATGTTTACCATATTATTTATTTACCTTCCACTGGTGGGTGGCATCTTCAAAAATTTCTTTTCCCCATACCGGCAGTTCTGCCTTAATGCGTTCCACAACTTCGCTACAGGCTTCGGTAGCGGCCTTTCTGTGTGGTGATGAGGTAAAAACAAAAAGGCATATCGCTCCGGCGCTTACACTGCCCAGGCTGTGGTAAATATGCATACAGGTAAGTTCATGTTTTTTAAAAATCTCTTCCCGAATGGTATCCATTTTCTCCAGCGCCATGCTCTCATAAGCCGTATATTCAATAGCCTTTACAGCTTTACCCTCTATTTTATCAGCGCGTACCTGTCCTAAAAAAATGTTATGCGCACCTATATTGGTTTTAGCAGCATGCTTTGCGATACTTTTCGCTATAAATGAAGGGCCGATGGCACCCTGTATAAAAATATTTCTGACTGTTTTACTCATTTTGTTTTTCCAATGCCAAAATCCCGCCCCTAAGATGGCTGATGTTTTTCAGGCTTTTATATTTATCAATGAATAGCTGCGCTGCCTTTAGGCTACGTTTGCCACTTTGGCAAAATAATACAATTTTTTTTTCTCGTATATCCGGAAGTGCTGTAACAATACCAGACATTGGCATGGATACACAGCGGAATCCCGGCTCTGGCAGCTCATGGCGCTCGCGTACATCAATGATTATAGTATCTGCATCGTCTATAACAGATATAAATTCATTTGCAGTTAATTCTTCCACATTATCTACCTTTGTGCCACATACCCAATCATAATCTGTTGCTTTGAAGGCAGCTTTAGAAACAGGTATGAGGCTATTAACATCGGCATTTTCCGAAATTTGAAAACAAAAGCTCTTAGCTGTCAGTAAATTGTATGTGTATAGCCTGCCTGCCATTACCTGACCGATACCTGTAATGTATTTAATAATTTCGGTTGCCTGAAGTGTACCAATAATACCTGGTAATACCCCTAAGACGCCAGCCTCATTACAATCCTGTACTTTAAGGGGAGAGGGTGGGGTAGGAAATAAGTGCCTGTAATTTACTGTTGTCCCATTATCTTTTTTAACATTAAATACGGCAACCTGCCCTTCATACTGAAAAATGGCCCCAAATACCAATGGCTTGCACAGTAATACGCAGGCATCGTTAATAAGGTAGCGGGAGGTAAAGTTATCAGTACAGTCGGATACTATATCATACTGTGCTATTAGTTCCAGTGCGTTTGGCGTTGAAATTGCTTCAGGTATTGCTGTTATGATTATTTCGGGGTTTATCGCCTTAAGCCGTGCCACAGCAACTTCGGCTTTCCTCTTGCCAACATCATCTGTAGTATATAGTACTTGCCGTTGCAGGTTGCTGAGCGAAACCATATCAGGATCAGCAATACCAATAGTACCCACCCCCGCAGCGGCAAGATATTGTAATACAGGGCAGCCCAGACCACCTGCACCGACAACTAATACCCGGGCGGCAGCAAGTTTTTGCTGTCCCGGTATGCCAAAACCTTTAAGGCTGTAATGCCTTGCGTATCTTTCATTCTGTTGTTCCATCTTATCCTCCGGAATAGGGCGGCATCAGCGCTATCTCATCTCTCTCTGTTAATGTTACCTTTTCTGTAATCACTATATTGTTTACTGCTATGGCGTATTTCATCACTGCTAAATTCGAAAACTCTATTTGCAGAGCGGCTTTTAAAATATCGGTATCACAGGCCTCAATAAATATTTCTGAACCTGTAATTTCCGCTAATTGACCGAATACTATTACTTTAACTGCCATTTTTTCTTTTCTCTACTGGTTACTTTGAACTGTTACATGGGTAAAAGGTGTACTTCTACCTTATCGCCTTTTTTACAACCGACGCTGTCTTCCTCGATTACCATCAGGCAGTTGGCTTGCGCAAAGGATTGCAGCCTATATGATTCCTGTGCATGAAGCGGCGTGACCCTTCCTTCATTATAAAAAGCTTTTATAAAATGTGTAAGTCCTATTTGCTTTGCATAATTATGCGTGGCGATAGCACTGACCTTTCTTACCGAACCCGATAGGTGCATTGCCTTTTCCAGGGCAGGTAATACATATTGATAGTAGCAGGTAAGGGATGATGACGGGTTACCCGGAAGCCCAAAAACTAATTTACCTTCTTTTGTGCCAAAAAACAAAGGCTTACCCGGCTTTTGCTTTATTTTATGAAAATGTTCTTCTACACCACAGTCTTTTGCAGCTTGCGGAACAAAGTCGTAATCACCAACGCTTACACCACCTGTAAGTAAAACAACAGTGTGTGCTTTCAAGGCGTTGTTAAGTGTTTTGATAAGTACAGCTTTATCGTCTTCAGCTTTATGTATGGTGATATTACGTATCCCTGTCTTTTGCAGGGCTGCTTTCAACTGAAAGGAATTAGACTCATAAACCTGCCCCAACCCCAGTGGACTGCCGGGTTGCTGAAGCTCATTACCTGTAAGTATAATGCATACATCAGGAGCAGCATATACCGGTACCTCTGTATAGCCTATACCTGCTAAAAAGCCAATTGCAGCAGGAGAAAGTAATGTTTCTTTTGCCATAGCAATTTGTCCCTCTTTTACTTCAGATCCAATATTGCGTACATTGGCACCCTGTGATAGACTCACATCATTTATTTTTAATTTTCCATTTTCAAAAGTTGTTTTTTCCTGCATTACAACGGTATCCGCACCCACAGGAAGCGGAGCGCCGGTAAAAATGCGGACTGCTTCGCCATCTGTAATTGTTATAGAATGGGTTGCTCCTGCCGCCATTTCCCCTGTCACTAAAAGTTTTTTGTTCCGGTCATTATATTTCAGGGCATAACCATCCATCGAGGATTGTTCAAAATTAGGTATGTTTACAGTAGCTACCACTTCTTTAGCCACAACTAATCCTGAAGCTTCTGGCAGCGGAAGTAATTTTATGGCCTCCAGCTCGTTATGTTGCTTTATTATCTCTTTAGCTTCAACTACACGTATCATTTTATCAGCTTATTATAATCTTCCATTGTATCTATGTCAAAAGCGCCATTTTCAAAAGCATATAATATTACATCATTTTTATAGCGGCTCAAAAGCCCACGCGCCCCCTGTGTACCCCTCAGGTTTAAAAGTGCATCAAAATAAGTTTTTGAAAAAAGGGCGGGAACACCCACAGTGTCCCGATATTTTGCTGCCACAATACCTTTTTTTTGTTCTGCCTTACTTGCATAAATGCCTTTAAAAACACAAGCATTAAGATAAGGCTGGTCACAAACAGATATAATACAGCTCTGCAAATCAGGATATACCAAAAGGAGTTGCTTTAATCCTGCTGTAATTGAGGTTGCCATGCCTTCCTGCCATAATTGGTTGTAGCAGATTAGTACGTTTCTATTCTTTATGCTGTCTTCTATTTTTTCAGTATCATAGCCGGTTACTACTATAACAGCATTACCTGCAACACAAACGGCTTCATTAATAACACGGTTAAGTAACGTTTCGCCTTTATACTCTAAAAGTTGTTTTGGCTGGCCCAAGCGGGAAGAATTTCCTGCTGCAAGAAGTATGATTCCTGTGTTCATCCACCAATTGATATCATACTGCGGTTCTTTAGCGATTCCGCATTGAGTTCTTTAAAATTATTGTCCATCTGTCCTCCTAATGCTTTTGACTTCGCTTTTACGCTTTCTACTATCAGAGGCGTTATTTCCTGTCCTTCGCGTAGAGCCGAAAGCAGGTCGGTCTCAGTTTTTGAGAAGAGACAGTTTTTAAGTTTACCGTCTGCAGTAAGGCGCAGGCGGTTACAACCCTCGCAAAAAGGCGCGCTCATGGTGCTGATAATACCAAAAGAGCCCTCGTGCCCGGCTATTGAATATTTTCTTGATGTATCATGTAAACCGCGTTCTATAGGGGTTATTTCATATTGAGATTTAACAACATCAACTACTTCATTAAGCGTAAAAACCTGATTGCCGGTCCAGCGATTGCCACTGAAAGGCATAAATTCAATAAAACGTATTTCTAAAGGATATTTATCTGTAAGGGCAATAAAATCATTAATTTCATCATCATTGAGGCCTTTCATAACCACCACGTTTATTTTAGTTCGTATGCCGTGGTGCAGTAAAAGTTCAATGTTGCTGCGAACTCTGTGGTATAGGTCTCGCCGCGTAATACTAATGAATTTTTCCCGTTGCAGCGTGTCCAGGCTTACATTAACCGTACGGATATCTGCCGCCATAAGTTCGGGGAGCATTTCATGGATGCGGATACCGTTGGTTGTGATGGCCAGTTCGATACCAAGATTGCCCAGCGCCTCTATAATTTGTGGTGCATCTTTTCGTATTAGTGGTTCTCCACCGGTAAGCCGTATTTTTTTTACCCCAAGTGAAACAAACAATTTTGCCAGGGTTTTAATTTCACCTGCCTGCATAAGGCGTGCAGCGGGAGCAAAATTATATTTCTCATCCGGCATGCAGTAAAAGCAACGTAGGTTGCACTTATCAGTCAGTGAAATTCTCAGGTAATCGTGTATACGGCCAAAGCTGTCCTGTATCATCATATTATAATTTAGGTCGTCCTGATAGTATTAGTGCTGCACCGTAATACAGTTTTACATTGAGTTTATACACAAATTCCACGTTTAATTTATATAAGTCAAGCAACCGACGGACGAACGTGATAAAGAACTAAGTTAAACATATTATAGGGAGTTTCTAATTTTTCACAAAACTTTAAGTGGAGTTACTACTTTATTCTGACATAAAATTTAAGACTTTTTGCTAGAAAACAAATATCTTAGAAAACATAAACGCTACTATACTCCCGAATTAAACGAACAAGCAGTTCGTTTAAGTTACCAGTGAGAGAACATAAAAGAGTTGACGGAAGAACTGGGCATAGAAGTCTAAAGGATTTATAAATGGCGCAAGGCAGCCAAAACACTACATTACCTAAACCTGAAAAACCAATACCCGATGATACTATGCGTAAAGCCCTTAAAGAAAAGAAACTTTAACTTGAAATATAATAGCTTGGTCATAAGTACAAGCCTGCAGATCAAGCAAACCAATGTTCCTGGATGGAGAATAGCTATAAGAAAAAGTAAAATAAACATGGATTTAATATTTCATTTAGATCGAGGGATACAATATGCTTCAAAAACATTTAGAACCTTTATTAAATCCAACCTATGAGCAGAAAGGGAAATTGTTAGGATAATTCGGTAGCTGACTCTTTCCTTAAACCTTAAAAGTATGACTTGTTCATGATGATGATTTTAAAACTATAGAGCAGGATAAAATCGCAATTTTTGAGTACATCGAAATATGGTATAATAGGAAAAGGTTACACTCCTTTTTTGAATATGAAACCCCTTACGAAATAGAATGAGAATTTTATCAATTTTAAAATGTAGCATAGGTCTTGAAAAAATTGTCCGACTTTTTGTTGCAAGTCCAAAGACACTCAGATTTCAAAAAAGCACAAAACAAAAAAACCTTTAAGTACTGATTGGAATAAATACCTCTACTAAAAGCGCGAATATAACGATGTGACATCCTAATATAAATACTCTCAAGTATCTTCAGTTTATGTGAATTACAACGGAGACAATAGATTAACGAAACAATTACAGGAACAACTAACTAGGGTTGAAGTATTAAAAAATGCCTGAACAAGCATTAGAGGTTTTACTGGTTAGTGATGTTTCGACAAAAGCGTCGGCGGGTCACGAATATTTCTAGTAATATTCTAATGTTGCTTTTTAGGGGAAATAGCAAAATAAGTAATTTTGGGTCTCTTTCAAGAATAATATTGTGTATGTTTTTTTAAAGTACCTGTAAATAATAATGATCCACGCTAAAAAAACTGCCCCTTTAAGAGGCAGCTTCTAGAGAAAACCCAAACTTCCTCTATCCACCCAAATTAACTTACACTTTTAGTTAACTCTTCAATTTGTTCAGTACTAATGTCCGGATTTGCCCCTGGTGAAGCCGCGACCAAAGCTCCCATAGCACAAGCATAATCCAATGCTTTGTGGGGGGGGGCATTAACAAGAAGTTTCATTATCAGCGTTGCCAGAAATGCGTCACCGGCACCAACGGTGTCAACCACTTTTACTACGTAGCCTTTATTGCTGTATAATTGGCCATCCCACAATAGTATCGCACCATGCTTACCCTTAGTAACACAAATAGCTGTGGAGCCTGTTTTTTTTGCGATAAACTCCAGATTATCTTCTAAAAGGTTAGCGTGAGAACCAAGTTTACCTGCGATTTCAATTAGCTCTTCGTCGTTGAATTTGATGAAATCAGCTTTTTTCATCAGTTCCAGTAGGATATCAATTTCGTAATGTGGGGGCCTGAGATTCACATCGAAAACTTTATAGCTGTCTATTTCTAATAGACCGAGTAAACTTTCTTTTGACACTGCGTCACGGCAGGCAAGGCTTCCGTAAATCAGTACATCAGCCCCTTTTACCAAATCAAATACATTTTGGGTAACACTAATTTTATCCCATGCCGAAGGATAGCTTATTTCATAGCTGGCACTGCCACGTTCGTTTACATATACTTGTACCAGTCCGGTAGGATAATCTTCAACGGTTACAATTCCTGTAGTATCCAAGCCCTTTTCCTGCACATAACTAATAATCTCTTTACCATCAGTATCTTTTCCAATTGCACTTACCATTGCGGCTTCACAGCCTAAGCTTTGCATCCTTAAGGCCAGGTTAAGAGGGGCTCCGCCAATTTTTTTCCCATCAGCAAATACGTCCCACAATACCTCTCCAAAAGATACTGCTTTTATTTTTCTGTTATTGCTCATCAATCTTAATTTAGGTTACGGTTTTTTAATTTCCAATCCACTAAAAGTTGCAGTTGCACCTTCAGTGGCTATAAGTCCCCAGGTCTGTTGGTCGCGGCCGTAAATACGGTTACTTAATACTGTTTTTCCGTCTACATAAATTTCGCAAATACTGCCATCTGCTATAACCGTAATGTTATAAGCCGTGCCAGCCTGAATGCTAAAAGGTACGCGTGTAACTTCGTCTCCGTTGCTGTTATAAGCTGCTATACGGTTTTGCTGCGGCTCGAATACAATTTTATAATATGCACTGCTGCTCACGTTAAAGAAAAAACCTGCCGAACCTGAAATATTATTAAGCGTAATTTGTGCCGTAGCTTTCATTTTTTTTGCTACAGGAGTCAATGTAACCATAGCGTTTTCACTTACTGAGTTCAATGTAAAGGTACTACCATTTTGGGTTATATTACCTAAAGAGTTTTGCACGGTGATAGCAGAAGATTGTGTAAACAATTGATTTACCGCATCAGGGGCTTTTAATCCCAGACTTCCGTCGATATTTTGTATAAGCTCCTGCACTACAAGGTTGCCTGCCCATTCTTTACCTCCCGTATCATTTTCGGGTGATTTACGCGCAGTCCATCCAAAACAATAGCGTTTATTACTATCTGAAGCAGTTTTAGCTGCGTAAAAGTACTCTCCGTCCAGCATATCATTATCAGGTTTTGTCCAGGGGCCGTTTATAGAAGTAGCCATGCGGTAATGGACTCCTTTTGCATTACTCCAGTTTTCGCTGAAAGTTAGGTACCAATAGCTACCCATTTTAAATACGTCTGCACATTCCATCATAAGATAATTATCTTCAGGTGTAGTAGTGTATAATGGCCCCAAGGGTGTCCAGTTGTTACTTGATGGGTCGGTTGTGGTAAATTTAAGTAAAACAGCCTTGCGACTGGGGTCAGTTTGTGTACTAACCAGCATCCAGTACTTACCATCATCTGGGTTTTGAAATACATGTGGGTCACGGAAGTCATAATCATAGTATCCTGCCGGAGCCGTTATCTTGAAAGAAGTTTGCTTAGTCCAGTGTGTCCTGTCGGTGCTGGTGGCTAATAGTACACTCTCACGTGGGTTATTGGCACGGAAAGCTGCGATATCATTATGTCCCGTATAGTAAAAGTAATAAGTACTGCCTACTTTTATTAATGATCCGGTTCCTACACCAAAATCAGGTTCGTCCTGACCCCCATAAGGAATTATCTGGCCTTTATATTCAAAATGGGCAAGGTCGGTAGTAGAATATTCATGGATGTCATGGAAGCCTTTGCCTGCAGGTTTATTTATAGCATCGTGCAAAAAATATACATGAAAGGTTCCGTCTTCATAAAACGGCATAGGGTCGCCTGTGTAACCGGCACTAAAGTAAGGGTTTTCTCCGCCCATCCATTGCGAAGGAGGGGTAGGGTATATGCTGCTAATGGCTGTTTCGCCGCCTATTATTGAACCACCAATGTACTTGTCGTCATCATTACACGACATAAGTGACAGGGCTAAAGCAGGAAGCAGGTATATCTGTTTAAATTTCATAGCGCTATTAATTGTTTATAAGATAGTTGATGCTGTTTTGGGTAAGGGTTTGGATGTTGTTTATGTAACCATTAGTTTGGCTTGGATTACCATTAACATCGGGCTCGTTATACCAGTCATAGGCACCCAATGAAATTACTACTACATTTTTGTCGGGATCGCCCCATTCGGCAATTAATTACTACACGCCCGTTGAGCCCGGTATCCCAGGGCTCGCTGGCTAGGTTTATACCGCCAGTTTGGTTCCTCCAGCCGGCACCATCCCCATAGCCGCCCCATTCGGGTAAAAACCACCAGGCGGTATGGTTAAGCCTGAAGGTACCGCTTTCAAGTAAATAGGCTTTGTTGCCTTCGTAGGTTTCCAGATTTTGAAAGATAGGATGGCCTTCGTGTCCGGCAAATGTAATACCCCAGGAGTTATCTGCATCAACACCCCCATTAGGAGGGAAATCGCCAAAAATGTTGTTTGGACCTTTGCCTGAAGGTACAATTTCAAGTGCGTCTACATATTGACTGGCAAAAGTTGTAAGCAGCAAGTTACCGCCATTAGCCCTGTAGGTTTGCAGGGCTGCTGTTACCGTAGGATTTAAAGAAATTGAAGGCAGGTTTTGTGCGCTGTCATAATGCCACCATATTAGGTTTATTTCACTAATGTCTGTGCCTGAATTAATCTGGGCAAAAGACAGGTATTGTGCGCCCTGGTAATTATCAAAAAGCCAGTCGCATGCAATTTTTTCATCCATGTTGGTTATCGCTTCACGCGTTGCTGCAGTCCCTAAAAACGCAACAGTTATGCCTTCTGCGGGTACACTTACGATTGCTGTATAGTCTACAGAGCCCGTGGACGTGCTTACTGTAAATATTACAGAGCTTGTAAAATTGATGGTGCTGCCTGAAGCAGGTGATATGCTAACGCCTTCACTAAGCTCTATTAAAGGCTGAAGCGCTGTAAGGTCAGTTCCTGAAGGAAGTGTTAGCAATATAGTATGGGATGTATTATTTATACTTGCTGCAATATCGTTGATCTTAAAGCTGATAATGGGCGAAGCAACTGATACGTTTACAGTATAATCTTTAAAGAGATTCCCATTCACTACCCTGAAGTTTACCGGTTGCGCAAAATTCTTTACCTGGCTGAAATCTACATTTATATCAGCCCCGTTTGGTAGCCCAATGGTAGCTATCTGGCTTGTAATGTCAGTACCATAAGGCACTACCACATTTATAATCCCTGTCCCCTGGTTAATTGTCCCTTCGGTTCCTGCTATGCTAAAATATGTGATGCTTACAGGAACATTAGTTTCAAAGCCTGTGTTGTCAAAACTATCTTCACAGGAAAAGAGTGTTACAAAAAGCAGTAGCAATGTTGCTACAAGACTGGTTTTATATATTTTTTTCATGGTTTTAGCTTTAAGTATTAATAACCCGGATTTTGATGATACACTCCCTGGCTAAAGTTTATCTGCGCCAGAGGTATGGGACAATATTCTTCTTTATTACGGTCAAAGGAAGCATCTGAATAATAAGCACGCTTAGTTTTTTCTTCGGCGTAATAGGCATTCATTACCTCATCTGCCACACCCCATCGTACCAGATCAAAGAAACGGCTGCCCTCCATGGCAAATTCCAAACGCCGCTCCCAGCGCAGTGCCTCGCGTGCAAATTCCTGTGTCCAGGTACAGTTTTGCCCGTTAATATAAGGGCTGATATTGGTATTGGTAGCGTATCCGGAAATAAGCCCGGTACTGTTGGCCGCACGGTTGCGTATCTCATTTATTAGTTCAAGGGCCTGGTCTTGCTGGCCTGTTTCTATCAATGCTTCAGCTCTCATGAGCAATACATCGGCATAACGAATTTGTATCCTGTTTTTGGCATTGCCATAAAAAGGGTCTATGTTCACAATACAGTTGCACCCTACAGGAACATTTTCTTTTAATGAAGCGGTATAGCCATACGTGCTCGGGCTGCGTACCCATGACTCCACATACGTATATTCAGGGTCATACTTCCAGGGCAGGCCAGGCAATGCTACTGTATGGTACAGTCGCGGGTCTACGGTATAATCATTTAGTGCATTATAATCTAAGTCCGCATCATTATAGGTATCAAACATAGGTATACCATTTGCAGCAGTTTTATACGCATTTACCAGGTTTTGGCTCGGTTTATGAAAGTCACAGCAGCCCAGCCCCTGCGGGAGGCTCAGCACATCGCCATAATTTAGCCTGCCATATAACGTGCCGTCGTCCTGACTAAACTGTATGGAAAATATGCTTTCAGGACCGTTTTCATACTGTCCCGGCAGAAAATTGTTTGCAAAATCAGGCTCAAGGCTTGCGGCGCCAATTACATGGCTTGTAGCCTCAAGCACTTGTTGCATATGTTCCTGATTGATGCCTATAACATTATAGTTGTCATCCTGTGTGTAGGCCTGGTATAAACGAACTTTGGCAAGGTAAGCATATGCCGCAGCTTTATCGGCCCTGCCCACCTGTGTTTGGCTATCCGGTAACAGCCCGGTGGCATCTTCAAAGTTTTGCGCTATGGCTTCCCAAAGTTCCTCATTGTTTAATGCAGTATTACTGATCTGCCCATAGTCTTCTACCGGAATATCCTCAGTAATATAGGGTATATTTCGGTACAATATTTTCAGCATGAAATAGAAATGTCCACGAACAAACTTCATTTCACCAATGCGCTGCTGTTTTAAAGGATAGTCTCCTTCATCAAGCTGTTCCAGGGCCTTTAGGGCTTTATTACAGCGTGAAATACCCACATAGTGCTGATACCACAGCGCATCGAGTTCGCCAAAATCAGGACGGATATTATTTGATATTTCAAAAAAATGAAAATCCTGTATGTCGTTTGTACCGCTGCCTCCTTTGTAGGCATCGTCGCTGCGTACGTTACCATAAGGCCAAAGGCTGAAAGGGGTATCGTAGTGGTCATTACCCAAAGCGGAATAGGCTGCAATAATAAAGCCATCTACGTTTTCCGGGGTTACCAGTTGCTCTTCGTCAAGCACCCCGCGTGGGTCATTATCGAGAAAATCAGAACATGATGCGGTAAACATCAGGCCGAGCAGACCTGCAATATATAAAGTCTTTTTCATTGTCTTTTTTTTAAAGTGAAACATTTAGCCCTACGGTAAAAGTCATAGGTAGCGGGTAGCCAAAGGCAGGGCTTTCAGGATCTACACCTGTAAACGTTTTGCTGTCAATAATCAGCAGGTTTTGGCCACTTATATATATCCTGAAATTTTCAAGACTGTATTTTTCCGAGAGCGACTTTGGCAATGTATAGCCCAATTGCAGTACGCGTAGCTTTAGGTAACTGCCATTTTCTACATAATACGTGCTAAAGCGGCTTTCTGCATTACGGTCTACTGTAGTCAGCGCCGGTATAGAGGAGTTCGGGTTATCTACACTCCAGGCATTCAACAGGCGTGTTCCCTTGTTAGAGCCTACGTCGTCTACGCTCCAAAAATCAGTCTGGTATTTTTTACTGTTAATTACATCTACATTGCCTATACCGTCCCAAAAGGTAGTAAAGTCGAAGTTCTTGTAACTAAGAGCTATGTTTATACCATATTGGAAGCCAGGATTAGGGTTGCCGATCCATGTACGGTCGTTTGTGTCTATAACCCCGTCGCCATTAAGGTCTTTATAGCGAATACGCCCCATGCCTTTTCCCGGCTGATCCGCATGCTCATCTACCTCATCCTGTGTACGGAATAAGCCGTCTGCTACATAGCCATACATAGAATTGATGGGCCTGCCCAGTATATTATCGTCTAAACCGTTACCACCATAGCTGTTGCGTACTTCTGCGGGTAACTTTGTAATCTTATTTTTATTGGCTGAAAAGTTACCTGTAATTTCATATTTAAACCCTCCCGAAGTTTCGTTGCGGTAAGTAAGTATGGACTCCCAGCCGCGGTTTTCCATGCTGGCGCCGTTTACCCAGCGGTTTCCACCTTCGCCAATGGCACCTAAATAAGGTGGCAGTACCAGTATATCGTCGGTTTTCTTAACGTAATAATCTACCGAACCGCTTAATTTTTGCCCGAAAAACCCAAAGTCAAGGCCTATGTCGGTTTGTGTTGTGGTTTCCCATTTCAGGTCGTCGTTGCCGGTCTGTGTGGCAATATAACCCGATGGCAAAAGCCCATTGTTGTTTCCATTAATGTCATAAGCAGTGCCGTAAGAGGTTGCCCAGGTAGGGCTTCCACCTGCGTAGTTGGCAAGGAACAGGGAGTATACTGCCGTATTGCTTATTTCCTGGTTACCGGTTTGCCCCCAACTGGCACGCAGTTTCAGATCGGAAACAGGCGTGTTTTCAATATTTTTAAGAAAATTTTCTTCGCTGATACGCCATCCGGCTGAAACGGCTGGAAATGTGCCAAAACGATTGTTTTTTCCGAATCTTGACGAACCGTCACGGCGCACGGTGGCCGAAGCAAGGTAGCGTCCATCATAATCATAATCGGCTTTGCCAAAGTAGGAGAGGAGTTTGTAACGGGTTGAAGTACCGCTTGTAAACGATTCGCCTGTACCGGCATCCGGGTACATATAATCAGGCGTTTCGATTATAAAGTCATTTTTCCTCAGCGTAGTGTTATCATAGGTATCGCTATACATTTCAGTACCGACAAGCAGGTTTATGTGATTCTTGCCCATTTCAAAATTGTAGGTAGCGGTATTGCTCCATGTCCATTTTTCGCTTACGGTCTGATCTATAGTTACCGAGGTCTGGTCGTTTTGCAGGTAACCCGACTGGTAGCTGCGTTGCAGCGTGCGTTTGTTGTAGTAACCATAATCAATACCAAAACTCGTTTTTACATGCAGGTTTTTAATTACCTCAAGGTCAGCATAGGCATTACCAAAGAGGCGCAGGTATTTATAGGGGTTGTCTTTGTTGTATTCTAAAAGGCGCACCGGGTTTTGGCGGTCATTCATACCACCTACCGGGCCACCCCACCCTTTACCATCTACGGTATGTACGGGGATAAGAGGCAGTGCCCTGAGCGCCGGGTCTAATACTCCCGGGTCTGTTACTTCTTTTGTGCGGTTCATGGTAAAATTTTCACCGATGGTAAGCCTGCCGTCAAAATATTTATAAGAACTGTTCATTCGCGCCGAAATACGGGTAAATTCGGTGGTTTTTACAATGCCTTCGTTGTTGTAGTAGTTCAATGAAAAGAGGTAGCTTCCCTTATCGGAACCGTTGGATACTGATAAATCGTAATTCTGGGCAATACCTGTACGCGAAATAGCATCGTACCAATCCGTATTGGCTGATTTAATGGTCTGTGCGGCATCAAGATATTCCGGTACTAACACATTATTTAGTGTGGGACGTCCATCTACTACGCTCCAGTCAAATTGGTAGCTCAGGTTGTTATTGTTAGGATCAATCCCATCGTTTATATTCGCCTGCCATAGTGCCTGGCCGTATTGTTGTGCATTTAACACTTTTGTCCGGTGTGCATATGAAGAGAAAGAGGTATACTGATCGAAATTGATGCGCATACGGCCATTTTTACCTTTTTTGGTGGTAATTATGATAACACCGTTACTGGCACGCGACCCGTAAATACTGGCAGAGGCTGCATCTTTCAATACCTGTATGGTTTCTATATCGTTCGGATTCAGTTCGTGCATGCCCGATTTTGTAGGCACGCCGTCAATAACTAACAGTGGGGCAGTGTTATTTAACGTACCCACGCCACGGATGACAATATTGGTGTTACCACCACTGGGAGAGCCGTCTGTACTTACCCGCACCCCAGGTACACGCCCCTGTAGCGATTGCACCACGTTGGGTTGTTTTTGCTTTGAGGCTTCTTCCATATCTACAACCGCCACAGCCCCGGTAATGTCTGCTTTTTTCTGGCTGGAATATCCTGTAACCACTACAGTGTCCAGTTCGGTTTGATCCGGTTGCAGGGCAATGTTGATTTGCGGGCCGGCTGCAATCGTTTGCGATTGAAACCCCATAAAGCTAATGGTAAGCTGGCTTGAAGCCGGAACATTGGTAAGGGTAAAGTTACCGTCAATATCGGTAACTGTTGCAATAGTAGTGCCTGTTACAAGTACCGAGGCACCTGGAAGGGGTAGGTTATCTTCCCCGGAAAGCACCGTCCCTTTTACTTCTATGCCTTGTGCTGAGGCCAGTAAAGGCAAAAGGAGGTACAAAAAAAAGATAATTTTACATTTCATATTTTTGTTTGGTTTAAGGTTAGTTATTTAGTTAAAATTAAGCTGATTGACCGTAAGGTTTTCAACATCAAACTTTTGCCCGCCTTCAATGCTGAGGGATGTAAAGGGGCTTTTGGTATAAAATATTTCGGTAAAGGCCATTTCGCCGTCATTGTAGAATATTTCTATGGACGTTTTATCAAGAAGGAACCTCAGTTTTACCTTCTTTTTTATACCAGGCAATTTCGCTTTTGATACTGCAGCCGTAAATTTGTGGAAACTTGTCGAATTACTTGATTTGGAACGGTCAATAAAAAACTCCCCGCTAGCATTGTTAAAACCAAAATGAAGTTCATCGCCATCGGTATTCGAAAGCATAAGTGTATAAGTTTCTTTTTTCAGGTTTTTCAGGGTCAGGCTTATTTCAGCCTGTGTAAGGTCCGTTTTACCTTCCGGTATCAATACTGTATTTTGTTTTACCGAAATCTTTTTCTCTACATCGGTTTTAGTAATATAATTCTGGAGGTTCTTTATAGGTACCGTATTCAGCCTGTAGCCATTGCCGTCTTTCACTAATTCGAGTTCCCTTACGGTTGTATTTGTGCCCCGCCAGGTTTGTGTAGGTACTACGTTAGCGTAGTCCCAATTAGACATCCAACCGATAAAATAGCGTTTGTATTCTTTATCAGGTGTGCCCCCCCAGGTTACCCCGGCATAATTGTCGCGTCCGTAATCAATCCAAACCGCCTTTTCTCTGTCAAGTTTTTGGGCAAAAGTTTTGTCAAGGGTAAAGTTTGTCCCGTCAAAATCACCTATAAAATATTGTGTACCACTACCTCCGTTAGCTCCACCGGGATTCAGGCTTTGTATTAATACCCATTTCACTTCGTTGGTTCCTTTTACCTTTAAAGGGAAAAAATCCGGGCATTCCCACACACCCCCGTGTGCACCGATGCCTACACCGAAATCAGAAAGATATTCCCAGTCCTTCAGGTTGTCAGTCGTATAGAACTGAGCCCTGTCTTGTGCTGCAATCACCAGTATCCAACGGTTATTTACCCAATCGCGATTTACCTTTGGGTCGCGGAAATCATGTACTCCGGGATTTTTTATTACGGGGTTTCCCTGGTCATATTTTGTCCAGGTTTGCCCCTTATCAAGTGAGTAGGCAAGACCCTGCGATTCCACATCAATTTTACCCTCTTTTTCTTTTACCGGGTCATGGTAGGTAAATATGGCTACTGCCGGTGCTTGACCATTTTCTCCAAAGCCACTGGTATTTTGTGCATCATAAGCCGCACTGCCGGAGAAAATATATCCAAAACGGTCTGGGTATAGGGCTATGGGTTGCTCTTCCCATTTCACCAGATCTTTACTTGTGGCATGTCCCCAGTGCATGGGCCCCCAGGTATTGCCATAGGGCCAATACTGAAAGTAAAGGTGGTAAATGCCATCGGCATAAAACAAGCCGTTAGGATCGTTCATCCAATTATTTTTCGGCGTAAAATGAAAGTTAGGCCTGTAGTTTGTTTCGTCGCTGTTTGCCCGCTGGGCATATATGTTACCCAAAAGGCATAAGCTAGTCAGCCCGCAGAGCAGAAGTTTTTTTGTATTCATTTTTTTGAATTTGTCTGTTTTTATTATTGGTCAGCTCCCCGCTAAGCTCTTCAAGGGATTTTCCTTTGGTTTCTGGCATAATGAATATTACAAAAAGCAACTGGAATACCATCATTACAGTAAATATCAGGAATACTATTGCAGGCCCTATAGTAGTAAAAAGCACCGGTACCAAAGATGGGATTATTGCAGCAAGTACCCAGTGCACGGAACTGCCGAATGCCTGCCCTGAAGCGCGTATGTGGTTAGGGAATATTTCGGAGATGAATACCCATATTACAGCGCCCTGGCCTATAGCATGTGCAGCTATGAAAATGAAAAGGAAGGCCGGTACGGCCATGCCGCCCCAACCGAAGTAAAATGCTGCTGATACAAGCCCCAGCGAAATTATGTATCCCACCGAGCCTATATACATTAGTAGCCTGCGGCCGAATTTATCTATCAGTGCAACACCAATCAGGGTAAATACAAGGTTGATGATGCCAATACCTATACTACTTAATAGCGCTGTACTATCGCCCAGCCCGGCTTCTTTAAAGATACGTGGAGCGTAATATAAGAAAGCATTAATCCCCGAAAACTGATTAAAAAAAGCAATAAGGAATGCCAGCAATACCGGAAAGCGGTATTTTTTGGAAAATAGGTTTTCATTAGCGATATCTTTTTCCTGATTTTGTTCCAACATCAGGGTCTCAATATCCGCGTTAGGATCAATTATTGTTAGTACTTTACGGGCTTCTTCGTGCCTGAACTTTGATAGTAACCAGCGTGGGCTTCTTGGTACAGTAAACATAAGTAACGTATATATGGCTGCAGGTAATGCCTGTATACCCAACATCCAGCGCCATGCATTTTCGCCTATGTCTTTTAAAAAATAGTTTGACACAAAGGCTACCAGTATCCCCAGCACTATATTAAACTGATACAGAGCTACCAACCGGCCCCGCTTTTCTGCGGGCGCTATTTCTGATACATAGGCAGGTGCGGCTATTGTTGATGCCCCTACACCCAGGCCACCAATGAAACGAAATAAGGCAAATATATAGGGGTTATTTGCCATGGCTGAACCAATAGCCGATATAAAATAAAGTACGCCTATCCACAGGAGGGTGTTTTTTCGTCCGATGGAATTGGTGGGGATGCCCCCAAAAATGGCTCCTACTACAGTACCCCATAATGCCATACCCATAACTACAGTTCCATGAAAGGCATCAGATGAATGCCATAAACTTTGTAATTGCTGATCAGCACCGGAGATAACTACAGTATCAAAACCAAAAAGAAATCCTGCAAGCGCTGCAATAACCGACCAGATAATAATTTTGTTCATTGATAGAAAATTTAATTAATCTGATGGCTAAAGTAGCAGTAAATACAGTTAGGCTTTTTTACTGACGTTACAATAATGTAACACAATATTGAGTTTGTAATGCATTTTAGTGTTAATGATTAAAAATCAAAAACTTAACTTTACGAAAACATTTTCATCTATATCGATATAGTTATGAAAATGTTACGTAAAAGCTAAAAATGTTACCTGTTTTTTGATACAAATTGGTATCACCTCATCCTGTAGTTTTATAATCTTTGGGCGAAACACCGTATTTATTTTTAAAGGCAGTAGAAAAGTAATTAGGAGAGGAATATCCTAAAGCATATGCTACTTCACTTACATTCATATTTCCGCCTTTTAACATTTCGGAGGCCTGTTCCAGTTTAATATTACTTATATGGTCACTAATGTTAATACCTAAAATTGCTTTAACTTTCCTGTAAAGCTGTACTCTTGATACCAGCATTTTTTCGGCGAGTTCTTCCACCGAAAATTTTGGGTCATCAATATTGTCAGTAATGAAAGTATTCATCTTTGCAATAAAATCCTGTTCCAGACTTCCAAAGCGCGTTTCAGGATCTACTTTATATATATTGTTTGTATAATAATACCGGAGTTTTTCACGGTTGAACAATAAGTTTTCAAGGGTCCGTTGCAGTACCGATAGGCTAAAAGGTTTTGTAAGATAACTGTCTACCCCTGCCTGTAGCCCTTTTATCATAGATTCTTTATTGCTTAGTGCTGTAAGCATCACTATAGGAATGTGGGATGTCCGAAGGTCTTTTTTAAGTATGCGGCTTATTTCAAAGCCATCTATCTCCTTAAGGTTTATGTCACAAATAATGATGTCGGGAATGTTTTGTATGGCACATAGTACTGCATCAGAACCATCGCTGGTGGTTACATTATAGTCTGTACCCAGTTTATTGTCCAGAAAATTAACCAGGTCCGGATGGTCTTCTATAATTAACAGGCTATACTTTTCGCTGTTTACATTTTTATTGATACTTGTTGTAACATCAGGTTCTGAACTCACGAATTCCTGCAGCTTTAACATGCCTGTTTTTAGATCTTCTTCATTACGGTTAATTTCATTAGCAGTAAGGTGGCTGGTGCCTTTTTGTAATGATAGGGTAAATTCGGTACCGTGGTGCGACTTTACTTCTAACGAACCTTTATGAAGTACAACAAATTCACGGGCTAAGTTAAGCCCTATGCCTGAACTGCTCTTAGTGTTATTTGATGCCTTAAAAAAGGGATTGAATACCTGCGGAAGTTCTTTTTCCGGTATGCCAATACCCGAATCTCGAAAGATAATCTTTACCTGCGATGCCGTTTCTTTTATGATGATTTTTATGTACCCGTTATCAGGAGTAAATTTAAAAGCATTTGAAAGAAGGTTAAAATATACTTTATCTATAAGACCATGGTCTATAAATATATCAATTCCCCTATTTTCACAGGTCACCGTAAATTCAATATTACGTTTTGTTGCTTCAGCCCTGAAATTGGCCATGAGCGCCAGGGTAAAGTCATAGATATTTGTCCGGGATGTCAGCAGGCTGAATTTTTGTTCTTCTATTTTTCTGAAATCCAGCAGTTGGTTAATAAGGTGCAATAACCGGTTTGAATTGGTATAAATAAGTTTCATTTCTTCCATCAGCCGGGTCCCTTTGATTTTTTCATTTTCAATCAATGATTCCGCATAGCTAATGATTAAAGTCAATGGGGTTTTAAACTCGTGGCTTAAGCCGGTAAAGAAACTGAATTTAGCCTCGTTATTCCTGCGGGCTTCCTCAGCCATGGTTTCCAATGTATTGTTTTGTCTCGTAACCGTATTGTTGATTGCTTCGAGTTGTCGTTTTTTCTTTTTTAGTGAAACCGTACTGTAAATACTGTACAGTGCAAGTGCTAATATGGTGGCCAGGAAAAAACTCAGCAAGCGGACCAGGTGTTTTTGCGAACTGAATTCCTGCTCCTGGATTTTAATGGCTTCAAGCTGACCTTCGATCACCTTTTGCTGCTGGTCTACCTTATCCATTTGGTTTTCGATAATTTCCGCATTGTTGCGGTCAACCACAATCGTATTGAGGATATTATTTTTTGCAAAGGGTTCCCGGTTATGGATTGTAATCGCGAGTTTTATAGCTTCGTTACCTCCGTTAGGGTACAGTATAGTGGCTGTCAGGGTACCTTTTTTTACAAGCTCGATACCCCCGTTAGGCGTATTAAGCGCATCTACACCTATAATTTTTATATTTTTTTCAACCCCTAACTCTTTTGCCGCTTCCCATGCCCCGAGCGCCATACGGTCGTTGTGTGCAAAAATGTAGCTTGTTTCTTTTCTGTGTGCTAAAAGCGCTTTGAGTTGGCTTTTTGCAGAGGGGAGTTCCCAATTACCCCGGATTTTATCAGTTATTTTTAATTGAGGGTTCTGATCGACGATTTGTTTAAAGCCTAAGCTACGCTCGTAGGCAGGAGAAGAAGCATCAGCCCCGGTAATTTCTATGATATTTATTACCCCTCTGGTATTAGCTACTATATATTTAGCGGCATTACGCCCGACTTCTATATTATCGGCGCCTATAAAGGCAGTAAAGTCTTCTTTATCCGTTTTTCGGTCAATTGCCACTACCGGCACCCCTTGGTTCAGTGCTTTTTTAATAACGGAATCCAGTGGGCGTGCCTCAATTGGTGATACTAAAAGAATATCTACCCCTTCAGAGATTAGTCTTTCAATATCCTTTATTTGCTGCTTTACATCGTTATGGGCATCTTTAATGGTTAATTCTGTCTCCGGATGCAAGGAGGCTTCTACCATCATGGACTGGTTCATTTGCCTGCGCCATTCGTCTGTAGTCATTGCCTGAGAGAAGCCAATCTTGATTTTCTTATCGTGTTCTTTTTCGCTACAGCCCAAGACAACTATAAAAGAGATCATCATCATCAACTTTTTAGAAGACCGCCGGAACATTAAAAAAAAACACATCGCAATTTCTGAATATTAAAATTTACCACTTAAAAACTGTAATACAAAAATACAAGTATTTTTCTTTAAATGAAGAAAATAATCTGTATCAGGTTGAGAATGGCAAATAAAAGTCCTGTGTCCGGTAGTGCTTTGAACCTAATGGCTAAAACCGGCATCATTGCTGTAAAAGTATAATTGTGGGAATTTTATTCCCATAATTATACTACAGATTAATTAGGTAACAGAAGCTAACAATTAGGGAGTTAAGAGCGCAATCCTATTTACAAGGTTACTAAAATTACATCACCTATCTACTACTGACCCATATAAAATCCTTCATGTCTTTTATTGCTTCGATTGAATGTTTGGAGTCAATATGCGAAAATGACCAAACATGTTTCTGCCCATCATACTCCTTAAGCTTTGAATTTTTCTGGATTGGCTTAATGAATGCATAAAAGTTTTTTAATCATCATTCAATACTTCGTCTGTACCAACCAATAAGAAAACAGGAGGGAATTTTTTGAACTTCAATTCACTCGGATCAGCCTCTTTGATGTTATTTGAAGAATACATCAATGCATGGTTATACAGAAAATCCTTGCTTAGGATTAGATCCAATGCCTGTTTGGTTTCATAGGAATCATTAACACACTTTAAATCTATCCAAGAGGAGATTAGGACTAAAGATGCAGGCATTGATAGATTAGCTTCCTGTGCTTTACGTACCAGTGATATAGCTAAACCACCGCCAGCACTATCACCCATTAACGTTACTTCAGAGCCTTTGTACTTTCGTTGCAACTCTTTGTATACATTGATATTTCATTGTTTGCTGTAGGATAAGGATGCTCTGGTGAAAGTGAATATTCTATGTACAACATTGGCGCATGGAATGACTTGGCTAAGTGTGATAACATGGAGTGGTAAGTATTAAAATTGCCATAGGTATAAACACCACCATGGAGGTAAACAACTATATTTTTTTGATTTAGCAACTCCTTATTAAGCCAGTAGCTTTTTACTCCTGCAATGGCTGTTTCATTTATCGAAACAGTAGAGTCTGGCGGGTATACTTTCCCTAAGGTTTCATAGAATGCCCTAAATTCATCGATTTTTTGCATTGTACTATCTGGAATAGTTTGTGCTTTCACATTTATGTTAGCGAGTTGAAGCAGCGCCAACATCAGTACAATTTTGAATGTATTTTTCATAATTTAAGTTTTTAGTCGTTTAATAATGGATAGTCGATATAGCCGTGTTCCGCACCGCTGAACATAGTAGCCTTGTCCGGCTCATTAAGCGCAGCATTTTTTTCAAAGCGTTGTGGCAGGTCAGGATTAGCAATGAACAAGGTCCCGAATGAGATAAGTTTGGCAATGCCCTTATCAAGTTCTGCTTCAGTGGAATCCTTGTCATACCCGGCGTTGGCGATAATTGTTTGGCGGATCTTTCTGCCGAAGAATTCAATTTCATCGTCTTTGGGATAGTGAGCAGGCGAAGGAAAATAAGGGCTTCGCCTCATTAGTTCCACATAGGCAAAATCCAATTTGTTCAGCTCTTCAATCAGGTAAGTGTACGTTCCAGCCGGATCATCTAATATCATAAAGTGGACGTTCATCATCGCGTCAAACGCTTCCTCGGTAGTCTCTGATACAGAACCGTAAATACCGGCACCGGCATTGTTAATCAGGAAATCAAAATTAGGGGAACCTTCGTGCTGGGTTAAGTGCCCGCTCACCTGATCTAAAAATGCGTCAAAGTTCTTTATATTGCTAACGTCTAATTGGTACGCAATAGCTTTCTGTCCAAGGGATAATACTTCAGTTACAACTTTATCAGCTTCAACTTTATTACTGTGATAGGTAAAAATAATATTATTACCTTTTTTAGCCAGGTTGATAACCATATCCCCTGCCCAAACCACGGCTACCTCCTGTAACAATGGCAATTTTATTCTGTGTTGACATACTATTTTAAATTTTATACTGCAAAGTTCATCAACTTTACCTCAGCATATGTAGTCAAATTATTGATCCTTTTTTAATCCTGCATTGGTATCTGGTTTTTCTTTACTTATGCCCATTTACAGCAACAAGGGCGGGCAGGTGTATCGGCGGGCAAGTACTGCGTCTGCTATTGTTTTCTCACCGATTATATCATACCATTGCTTTACCGATATCTGAGATGTAAGCAATTGTAGAGCGTTTCTGGTAGTGGTCTTCTATAATGTCAAGAAGTATGAGCCTTGACTGCGGGTCGAAAGGGCTGCAGGCCAAAATCATCCAGTATAAGCAGGTCTATGCGTTCTATACGTTTAAGTTCAGCCAGCAGGGTTCCTTTAGTTTTTACCAGTTTAAGCTGCCCCATAAACTTGGCGGTATTGACATAGAGTACCTTAAAGCCATCATGACATGCCTCGTAACCTATTGCAGTTGCCAAGTAGCTTTTTCCTGTTCTAGTGGAACCGGTAATAAATATATCCTTATATTTCTTTATAAAGTCAAGCCCGGCCTACTTCTTCGAGATAGGCTTTGTAACGGAAATCCATGTCCAGGGTGTTCCAGACGCGAACGTACTTCTTTATGCTATTGCAGGAAGTGCTCACCATCCCGTGGATGGTCTTAATGCCCGTACCCCGGCAGTACAGGCGGATAATCTGTCGTAATTTATTCATCTTTATGGGCTTATTGGACATGGTCTATCTCAGGTTTAGTTTATCAAAAAAGGCTAAATTAATCCTTGTTCCAAAAGTCTGGCAAAAGACTACTTTTTATGCCTTTTTTGAGGAGTCAATTTAAACTGGCCGAAAGGGGGCAGTTTGCTCCGGCGAGAGGGGGCTTTTTAAATCGGCCAAGAGGGGGTCAATTTGCACTGGTTTGTCCATCCCTATCGATGTATATAGAAATATCTTATTAGATGATATAAATAGAAAAACAAAAATTAAAGATTTTATACAGTTATCAAAAGATACAGTAAAATTGATTATAAACAATAATTATAAAAATTCAATGATACTGATTTTGAAAATTTCGAAATATTATTAGATTTATTAATTGGAAAACAAAAATCTTTTCATAAGTCAGCAATATAAAGGTGTAGACTGTCAACGATTTTGTCAACTAAAAAAATAAAACCCTTTAAAATGTTGATTTAAAGGGTTTTGCGTTTTAGAGTTTCTTTTGAAACTTCATTTGGCGGAGAAAGAGGGATTCGAACCCCCGGACCTGTTACAGTCAACGGTTTTCAAGACCGCCGCATTCGACCACTCTGCCATTTCTCCAGTATGTATAAGCAATTTTGTTTTGCTTAATTGCGGTTGCAAATATAGTAACCTTTTTGGTTATAGCAAATATATTTTAAGTGAAATAGTCAAAATAATTCCTGTAAAATTATAAGTTATTCATACTAATAATTTTAGCTTTTTAAAAATTTACATACTCTTCTATTCTTAGCCCATAGCCAATCATTCCCACTCGTTTTGTATGTGCCGAATTAGTAAGCAGCTTTATATTGCAAATATCGATATCATGTAATATCTGGGCACCAATACCAAAATCTTTGGTATCCATTTTTACCTGTGGTGCTTTGTTTATACCTTGCGCTTGTAAATCTTTTAAATCTTTTAACCTTTGTAATAACTCAGAAGGTTTAATATCCTGGTTAATAAATAATATTGCCCCCCTGCCTTCTTCATTTATTTTATTAAACATACTGTCCAGCTTTTGGTCGGCATTATTGGTTAAGGTTCCCAATATGTCATTATTTACCTGTGTAGAATTAATACGGGTTAATACAGGCTCTCCTGTATTCCAAGTGCCTTTTGTTAATGCAATATGTATTTGTTTATTGGTTGTTTGCTCATAGGCCCGTAACCTGAAGCTGCCAAAGCGGGTATGTATTTCAAAATCATCCTTTTTTTGTATGAGGCTATCGTGTTGCATGCGGTATGCAACTAAGTCCTCAATAGAAATAAGTTTCAGGTTTAGCTTTTTAGCAATTTTGTATAATTCCGGCAATCTCGCCATTGAGCCATCTTCATTTAGAATCTCTACTAATATCCCGGCAGGTTTTAAACCGGCAAGCCTAGCAAGGTCTATAGCTGCCTCAGTATGCCCTGTACGTCTTAAAACACCACCTTCTTTTGCTCTTAGCGGAAATATATGCCCCGGCCTGCCTAAATCTTCTGGTTTAGTAGTTTCTTCTGTAAGCGCTTTAATGGTTTTAGAGCGGTCATGAACAGAAATTCCTGTGGTACAGCCATGTCCTAAAAGATCAACAGAAACCGTAAAAGCGGTTTCGTGCAATACAGTATTATTGGTAACCATGAGAGGAAGATTCAGTTCATTACAGCGTGCATCAGTAAGTGGGGCACAAATAAGCCCGCGGCCTTCAGTGGCCATAAAGTTTATCATTTCGGGTGTAACTTTTTCTGCTGCGGCTATAAAATCACCTTCATTTTCCCTACTTTCATCATCAACCACAATTACCACCTTGCCAAGCCTGATATCTTCTATAGCTTCTTCAATAGTATTTAATTTTATTTCTGTATCTTCAGCAATTATCATTCTTCTGTTTTTTTATTCTTAAAAATGTTACTTATGGCTTTTTGTACCGGCAAAAATATATTGTCAAAGTTTATCAGCCCTATATCATTTGTAGCACGATAAGTAAGCAGTATAGCTAACGGGCCTAATACAAATGATGACATCCACGAACCTAAAAAAGGAGGGATGCCATTTTCCTGCGCCAATTTTTTCCCAAATGTATTTATAAAGTGAAAAATAATAAATATCAACACGGCAAATACTATAGGCAGGCCAAGCCCTCCCTTACGTATAATGGCACCCAAGGGTGCACCTATGAAAAACATAAGTATACAGGAAAAGGCTATTACAAATTTTTCGTAAAGTGCAAGCCAGTGCGAATTTATATTTTTAGTTTTTTCAAATAATGCCCTTTGACCATTAGAAAGCAAAAATTTATTACTGTTTACATTATTATAGGCTGTTTCATAAATGCGGGACAAATCATAAATTTCTACAAGGGTGGTAAGGTTTTCTGGAATACTGTCTAACACCGGTTTGGTTACAGAATCTCTTGCAGTGCGTTTAGGTTGCGAATAATTTTTTAATACAGCATTGGGCCTTTGGGCAACATTATCGGCTATAGTTTGTTTTTCGTTACTGTAATTTTTGTTTAAAGAATCAAGCGTATAATTAAGCTGGGTAACATTCAGCATCCTGTCAGTATGTCCAACATCTTCACTTTCCATGTCTTCAGAATTAAACTGTGAAAGGTCTATATTCATAACATGTTTAGAAAAGCTGCTTTTTGCAAAGGGCTGGCGTAAACGCTCAGCAGGTTTTTTAGAGAAAATATCTTCGTAATAATATCCGTCATAAAGTTCAAGTTGAAGAAGATTTGATTTTTCACTGCCTATAAGTAATCCTCTTTTTGACTTGATTATAGTAGCGTTAGACGCTCCAGTTTTTCTTTTATGGATGGTTACCCCGGTAAGTTTTTCGCCATTTTCGCCATCTTTTTTATCTACTTTAATATTAAAATTTTCGCCAATAGATGTAAACTGTCCGGCGGCAATAGCCATTGCCGGTTTTCTTTGCATAATATTTCTTCTCATATTGGTGAATTTGTATTCTGCCTGTGGAATAACATTATTAGCAAATACAAAAGATACAGCACTTAAAATAAGTATAAATATTGTAAGCCCCCTCATGGCTCTTTTCAATGAAATTCCGGAAGACTTCATGGCGGCAAATTCATAATTTTCGGCAAAACTACCAAACGTCATTATAGAAGCAAGCAGTACCGAAAGAGGCAGTACCAAAGGAACCACCTTTGGAGAATAAAAAAAGAGAAATTTTATTACTATCCAAAAATCAAGGTCTTTACCTGCCAGTTCTGATATAAACAGCCATATTCCCTGTAGTATAAATATAAAAAACAGTATGATAAATACAGAGGAAAAGGTTTTTACAAAAGAAACAAGTATATAGCGGTCTAAAATTTTCACGCAGAAAAATCAGTCTAATCTGTTAATGTAATAATTAGGATATTTACTCTCTGTAAAGGTAAAATGATTTTTTGATAAAGGCTGATTTGTTTTGAAAGAAATTAGGGTAAAAGTGGTTTTAGTACCGTCTTTATCTATTTGTATAAGATTATAAATATGTTTTGTTTGCCAGTCAACTCCTATAAGTACCTGCTTAATACTGTTTTTAGCATCAGTTGGAGTTAATTTTACATATTGTATTTTTCTTCCTTTTACATTCTGCATAATATCCCAGGCATAATTATACCCAGTATTAAAAAATGTAAGCATTTTACTTGGCGTGAGGCTATTGATTTTATCTTTATTGTATGATTCTATTGATATTTCTTCATCTTCTGGTACTATGGTATATATTTTATCACCGTCAAAAATTTGTGTAATACCCATAAAATTAAACACGTACTTTTCACCCTGCATACTTACATCTCCGCGGCTTTCCTGGTTAAGATTTTTACTGCTGTTGCTTACAGAACACTTAAAGTCAAAAACTATATTGTTATAACTGTTAATTTTATCAGTTACCTGGTCAAGTAAATTTTTTGCTTTTTGTGAGCTTTGGGCGTGGGCAGCAGAAATAGTTAGGGTTACAATAAAAATTGTTATAATCCTGATAATACGTTGCATTTTTACAAGTTGTTTTCTTCGTTTCTAAAAAATTGCTCAAGAGATATAATATCAGGTATAAGTACTGCACGGGCTTTACTCCCCTCAAACGGGCCTACAATACCTGCGGCTTCCAGTTGGTCTATAATTCTGCCGGCGCGGTTGTAACCTAATTTAAGCTTGCGCTGTAGTAATGAAGCAGAGCCTTGTTGTGCATTTACAATAACTTCGGCTGCTTCCCTAAACATTGCATCTCTTTCGCTTATATCCATATCAAGATTAGTGCCACTTTCTTCTCCTTCATATTCCGGCAATAAATAAGCCTCGGGATATGCTTTTTGTGCCCCTATAAATTCGGTAATTTTTTCTACTTCGGGGGTGTCTACAAAAGCACATTGCACGCGTGTAGGCTCATTACCCTGAGTAAAAAGCATATCGCCACGCCCAATAAGCTGATCTGCCCCCGGGCTGTCTAATATTGTTCTTGAATCTATTTTAGAAGTTACTCTAAATGCTACCCGTGCCGGAAAATTCGCTTTAATTATACCGGTAATCACATTTACTGATGGCCTTTGTGTAGCTATAATTAAATGTATGCCTATTGCCCTTGCTAATTGCGCCAGCCTTGCTATAGGGGTTTCTACCTCTTTACCGGCAGTCATAATAAGGTCGGCAAATTCATCTACTACAAGTACTATATAGGGTAAAAAACGGTGCCCGTTTTCAGGATTGAGTTTACGCTGGCGAAATTTTTCGTTATATTCTTTTATGTTACGCACCATAGCATCTTTAAGCAGGTTGTAACGGTTATCCATTTCTACACAAAGTGAATTAAGGGTATTAATTACTTTAGTGTTGTCAGTAATAATTGCATCGCCGGAGTCCGGAAGCTTTGCCAGGTAGTGGCGCTCGATTTTATTAAATAGGGTAAGCTCTACTTTTTTAGGGTCTACCAGCACAAATTTTACCTCTGCAGGGTGTTTTTTATACAGTAAAGATGTGAGTACAGCATTCAACCCGACTGATTTACCCTGGCCTGTGGCACCTGCCATAAGCATGTGTGGCATTTTTGCAAGATCTACTACAAAGGTTTCGTTTGAGATGGTTTTGCCAAGCGCTATAGGTAACTCCATCTCTGCTGTCTGGAATCTTGTTGAGGCAATAACACTTTTCATAGAAACCGTTGACGGGTTTTTATTGGGCACCTCTATACCTATAGTACCTTTTCCCGGTATTGGCGCTATAATACGTATGCCCAGTGCCGAAAGGGATAAGGCAATATCATCTTCAAGATTTTTAATTTTTGATATACGTATGCCTGCTTCAGGTACAATTTCATATAAGGTTACGGTAGGGCCAATAGTGGCTTTAATCTGGGCGATATCAATTTTGTAATTCCGCAATGTTTCTACAATGCGGTTTTTATTTTCTTCCAGTTCTTCCTGGTTAATTGTTATGCCACCGACACTATATTCCTTTAAAAGGTCAATAGGCGGAAACTGATAGTTTGATAACTCCAGTGTAGGGTCAAACTCACCAAAATCTTTTACAAGTTTAGATGCAAGGTTTTCTTCAACCGATGTTTCTTCCACATGTTTTTCAATAACAAACGATTCTTCTAAAGGCTTCTCATCTGCCACATTTTTAATGGGATCAAGTTGCTGTTTTTCCTTAGGGGAAAGGTTTATTTCAGAAGCATTTTGTATTGTTGGTTTAAGAGAATCGCGGTTTACTTCAAATGGCGACGGGGCAGGGGTAGGAACAGTTTTTAGTTCTATTTTATCCAGTTCATCCTCATCCAGTTCACTAGTTACAATGTCTACTGATGGTTGTTGTGTAGCTTGTACATTTGGAGTGGCAGGCACATCATTTTTGTCTGTAATGTTTTCTTCCACTTCTTTCTCTTCCTTAGGTTTCTTTTCAAAAAAAGATTTTATGGCATCGGGAGAAATTTTAATCCTGAACAGTAAAAATATGGCAAAACCAAAAATAACTACCAGTAATGTGCCTGTTTTACCAAGGTAATCCTGTAGGTACAGGTTTATTTCGTACCCTATAATACCGCCAAGTTGCGGAAGGTATTCATTAAAAAAACCGCAAAGTACCGAAACAATTATGATAAGATATAAATCCCAGAAAAGTACTTTTTTTAATTTTTTACCAGGCAAATCAAGCACCATATGGGCACCCGCCAAAAAGAAAAATCGGATTAAGATAAAGGAAGCTACACCAAAGCCCTGATACAAAAACAGATTGGCCAGCCATGCGCCAAATTTACCCAGCCAGTTTTGTACATGCTGTTGCCTGTCGCCAAAAGCGGATAGTTCACTCTGGTCTGACTGCCAGTAAAGAAAGTAAGAAACAAAAGATAATAGTAGCGCTATGGCAAAAAGAAATGAGAGTACACCCAGCAATACCTTATTCCTGCGCGATAATGCCCATTTCTTTTTTGCAGTAGGGTCATTAGTCCCGTTATTTTTTTTTACAACTTTTTTATTTGTCTTTGCCATTCCCCTAAAAACCTCTCAGATATCACGTAAATATAGCCGAAAACTTCGGATAATAAATAATCAGCCCCGTCACAAAGGCCGAGATTGCGGCAAAAAAAACCGCCCCGGCTGAAATATCTTTTATAAAACCTATTTTTTTGTTGAAATCAGGATGTATAAAATCAGTAGTTTTTTCTATTGCGGTATTTATCCCTTCTACACTTAATACCAATCCTATAGCCATGGTTTGTACCATCCATTCTGTAGCCGATATGTTAAAATAAAAACCTGCCGCTGTAACCAGTAAGGCTATAACAAGCTGTAGCATAATGCTGTGCTCTGTAGTAGCGAGTTTATACATGCCGCGTGCGGCATAGATAAAACTTTTAAGCCTGCCTTTGGCAAAACGGTGGTCTTTCATTAAGTACGATGATTACTTGTTATAAGGCTGCAAGCGCCTTATCATAGTCAGGTTCATCCTTAATATCAGGCACCTGTTCAGTATACTTAACATTACCTTCTTCATCTATTACCACAACTACACGTGAGTGTAATCCCTGTAATGGGCCATCAGTAACAGTAAGGCCATAATCTTTGCCAAATTTACCCTCCCTGAAATCTGAAAGAGTAGCCACATTTTCTATGCCTTCAGCACCGCAAAAACGATTTTGTGCAAAGGGTAAGTCACGTGATATGCATAGTACTACTGTATTATCTAATGCTGCTGCTTTTTTATTAAACTCCCTTACAGAAGTTGCGCAGGTACCGGTATCAATACTTGGGAAAATATTCAGAATAATTTTTTTGCCTTTATAATCGGACAGTGATGCGGTTGAAAGGTCACCTTTTACTAATGTAAAATCGGGTGCCTTGGTACTTGTTGCAGGCAACTCGCCTGAGGTTTGTATTGGGTTTCCACCAAGATTTACTGTAGCCATAATAGTATTTATTTATAGAACAAAAATAACAAAATATATGGTTAAAGCAGGGTAATGCAATTAAAATGTATAGCGCCCTTAGGGGGCGCTATACATTAGTTAGAATTATTAATTGTTATCTCCTGTTTTTTTTAAAGACTTTTATTTTTAGAGAAAGGTAAGGGTTAGTTTTCTATAAAATTTAACCCTGAAATACAACAATATGATTAATGCAGTAAACAACAGAACCTGCCAAATTATTAAACCTGTATTTGATTGCTCATAGTTGATTACATGATATGTATTATTTTATTTCAGAAATTTTATGTTTTTTAGCAAAATCCCCATTGGGTTTAATTTCTTTTTTTGAATGTACACCGTTATCCCAAGTATAAAAACTGTACACATTATCCAAATATGCAAATGGGACATCAATTAATCCGTTACCACATATATAATAATAATCATCTTTAAATACAGCTATTGTTGCAGCACCATGCTCACCCTTTGGATAGACAAAGCTTTTATATTCAAAAGTTTTTATTATAGTATCTTGCGGTTCTATATCATAAAATGTTGCAGTTTTATTTGGAAATATACGTACACTCACTGAGTCATATGTTATATTGGACAGATTTATTAGAGACACGTCAACTTTAAAATTCATTGGTGTCTGACAATTAACCATCAGGATTGAGGTCATCATAATAAAAGAAATTAATATTTTTTTCATAAAAATAAAATTATAATCATCTTTTAAAGTCTTCAATTTTATGTCTGTGATCTTTATTTTTTGGTATAAAATCTTCTTTTGTTGTTATGTAAGTATCATATATGTAAAAGCTGTATTCATCTTCGAGTCTGGCAGTAGGAAAACCAATGAATCCGTTAGACATTGTATAGAAATAACGTTTATCAAAAACTGCTAAACTGAAAACTCCTCTTTCACCTTTTGGTATTTTTTCTTTATTATTATAATTCATTACTATTATTGTGTCCATGTTTATATTGTATAAAACCTTTTCATGGTCAAATAAATCATGTATAATTATTGAATCTAATGATTTTCCACTTTTATTGTGTATAATAAGCTTAATATTAGTTTCCTGTTGGCTAAATAATAATAAACTCAGCAATAACGTAGCTAATATTGTGTATATGAATTTATTCATAATTATTGATTAGTAAATAGAATTTGAGTATTTGATAATATGTTGTCACCTTCATTATTATCTAATGGACTTAAATATTTGCAATAACCTACATCCATAAAAGTATGAACTGTTTCTTCAATTACGCTATCATCGGTATTAAAATTGTAATTCTCACCAATTACTCTTCCAACTCCATTATTATGTAAATCCATAGCTGTTTCAAGCTCATGATTGCCAGAATTCACTTCATGTGCATCAGTAAAAACTTTAGTCATAAATACTCCTATTTCTGCAGCATCTAAAGCATTCCAATAAGTATGCCTAAAAGCATCTGCTTTGCCATTATGTACATGTGTGTAAATATTATCATTAGCGAGTTCACTAGCCTTATTAAGGGCTTCGATTGAGTTTTCAACATGCAAAGCGGCTGGTAGTGGAAATCTCCAAAAAAGAAATAATTCCAGAGCATTTGGTCCTTCAAATATTGCCGGATTATCCGAAGGTATGGACATATTGTTGTTTATATAATCCTCATCTTTCCACCATTCAAAAGGTTTTCCTTCTCCCTTGCCGGGATAATCAGATGGGGTATACGTCACAATAGGTGTTTGTCCTATTAAAGTTGAAATATCAATAAATGATTCAGAGTTATAATCAGTTGAACTAAAATATTCAACAATATCCTGAGCGGCTTCAGGATTATTTTCCGCAAATTCAAGCAAAGAAACAGCCAATGTAAAATCAATTTCATAATCATGGTATCCGCTTAATATTATCTTAACCACATTTTTTATTGTAGTAGAATAATCATTTTCATTTAAGGCATCTAGCGCAGGAGTACGTACTCCAGAATCCTGCATGGCATCCTGTTGTGCTGTATCAAGTTCATTCCAAAATGATTGTTCATTTGATGGCGGGGCAATAACTGGGCGAGTTATATTACCCTTCACCAGAGCTATGTCTCCAGGAGGCAGCGATGGTACATTAGGATTATATGTACCTCCTCCACCAGTTCCTCCACCAGTTCCACCTCCGGTACCTCCACCACTGTAATCTCCACCAGTAATCCAGCCTGAATCGCCATCCTCAATAATTACTGAGCGGGTTACTGTCACAACTACCGGCTTTATATTCGCTTCACATACGCCCCACTCTCCAAAGTTATGTGCTCCATGCACATGTTGGCTACAAGGTATAACAATTGTTTCAGTGTACCATATTTGTATTTGCCTACTTAATATATCGTTAGGGTCAAATAAATTTAATTGATTTCTAACAACCGGGTTGGTTAGAAGTGTGGGTTTACCAATTTTTATATAATCTTTTTCCTGGGAAGTTAAATTATATTTGTAGAGAGAAACGCTATAAGAACCATCGCCTTGGCTGCTCAACACTAAATTTTCCAAATAACCTGTTTCGGGAATCCTGAAAACAGGAAAAGTTAATGAATGGTATTGGCCGTTATCTATCCTTAAAATAGTATCGGTACTAACATAAAAATCGTAATCATCACTATAAATGGTTTTTTCTGCGCTGGAATTAGAAGTATTCCGACTTTCTTGAATTTTTTTAATAATTTTTTTTGCTTCAGGGATATTTTCTAAATCCTGCTCGGAAATGTATGACTCACGGAGTCCAAAATCATGTTGGGAATTTTCACTTTCCGATACTGAGTCATCACGTTCACAAGATAAAATAAACAGAAAGGCCGCAAATAATGCAGCAATTTTTAAATTGGTTTTCATGGTTTTTAATTAATTGGTTCATTTCAAACTTAATTAAGTTATAATCAAAATCAAAATATAAAGTGTTAAAAAAAACGCCCCCGTTTCAGGGGGCGTTCCACTTTAAAACCAATTTTCTAAAATCAGCCTTTATCAATGGCACCAAGTACGCGCATCATAAAACTATTAAGCGCTTCTTTTTTACTCATGCCGTCTTTTATCATTTTGTTAACCTCCAGTGCACCATACATGTTAGAGATAAGTTCTCCAACCACATCAAGCTCCTCATCTTTAAGAGAAGGCACTTCGGTAAGGGCTTCAAGCACTTCCAGGGTTTCTATTATATAATCCTGGTCGTTTTGTTCTATAAACTCTGTTAGGTGTTTAATTACTGGTAACTTCATTGATAAGATCGGTTAAAACATCAACTTTGTTTGTTTGTACCTGGTTAACCAGCTTACCGCCTTTAAAGGCTGCAAAAGTGGGCAGGTTGTCTACTTTTGCAAGCTTGCGTGATTCCGGAAAATTCTCGGCATCAGCAATTACAAAAGTTACATTTTCTTTTTCAGAAGCCATTTTTTTAAATTTAGGCTTCATAATCCTGCAGTTGCCACACCATCCGGCAGAGTATTGCACTACCACAATTGGCTCTGCAGCAACTATTTCTGCAAGGTTGTCTTTTTCAAGTTCCTGTAACATGCAGTTTATTTTTTAGATTAATAAAATTAGTTTGCACTAAGGTAGCTGGCAACACCTTTACGGTCAGCTGTCATAGCCTCTTTACCTTCTTCCCAGTTGGCAGGGCACACTTCACCTTTTTCCTGTACGTGTGTATACGCATCAATAAGCCTTAAGTACTCGGCAACATTACGGCCAAGAGGCATATCATTTACACTTTCATGGAAAATTTTACCATCTTCATCTACAAGATAAGTAGCACGGTATGTAACGTTAGAACCTGTAACCACTACTGTTTCGGTTTCTTCGTTATATTCAGAAGATTCAATGTCAAGAATACCAAGAATGTTGGCAAGGTTACGGTTAGTATCAGCAAGTATAGGGTATGTAACACCTTCTATACCGCCGTTATCTTTTGGTGTGTTTAGCCAGGCAAAGTGTACTTCGTTAGTATCACAAGAAGCGCCTAGTACCACAGTATTCCTTTTTTCAAACTCGCTTAGGGCAGCCTGAAAGGCATGAAGTTCTGTAGGACATACAAATGTAAAATCTTTAGGATACCAGAAAAGGAGTACTTTTTTCTTTTCGGAAGTTGCTTTTTCAAAAATGTTGATTGATAGGTAGTCACCCATTTCATCGATAGCGTCTACTGCAATGTTGGGGAATTTTTTTCCTACTAATGCCATAGTGTTAAATATATTTAATGATTAATAATTATCTCTTTTGCAAAGATACTTTCATTAGATATTATATTGGCATGACATTCATCATATTTATTTATTTCATGATAGATAAAAACTATTAAATATAAATTATAAAATAATATTTATTTATCAAAATGTATTAGTAGTATTTCGTACTAATTTTTTAATTTTTATATGAAATGCAGCAAAAATCAATGTCATAATAGGACTCAGGATATTAAAAAATGCATAGGGTAAATAAGAAAGTGTTGATACACCTAATACACCAGATTGATAGGCTCCACAGGTATTCCAAGGGACAAGTGCCGATGTTACCGTACCGGAATCTTCTAAAGTACGGCTCAGGTTTTCCGGGGCAAGCCCACGGTCTTTATAGGCCTCGGCAAACATTTTTCCGGGCACAACAAGGGCAAGGTACTGATCTGATGCTGTAACGTTTAAAACCACACAACTACCTACGGTGCTGGCAAATAACCCGAAGACACCCTTAGCCATTTTAAGCAGGGCATTACTTATTACCCCAAGTGCACCTATGGCTTCCATAACACCGCCAAAGGTCATGGCAAAAATAATAAGCCAAATAGTTTTTAGCATTCCAGCCATACCACCGGCAGTAAACAAATCTTTTAGTATTTTATTTTCAGTTGGTATATTTATATCTACTGTTATTGCATTCATAATACCTTTATAAGCAGAAATAAAATCAAGTGATTCTGTTCCGGCTACCATAGCTACTAAATGTGGCTGAAATATTAGCGCAAATACGCCACCCAAAAGGGTACCTATCAATAAAGCAATAAGAGGCTCAGTCTTCTTTACTATAAGGATAATAACTGTTAGCGGTACAATAAACAACCATCCGTTTATATTAAAACTATGGGTAATATCAGCCAGTGTTCCTGCGGTATCAGCTTCACCGGAGGCCGTTTGAGTAAGCCCCAATATTATAAATAATATCAAGGTAATGATGTATGTAGGTACCGTAGTAAACATCATATAACGAATGTGCGTAAACAAATCGGTACCTGCCATTGCAGGGGCAAGGTTGGTAGTATCTGAAAGGGGAGACATTTTATCTCCAAAATAGGCGCCGGAAATTACAGCGCCTGCAACCATACCACTATTTATACCCATAGTATTACCAATACCTATAAGGGCTATACCCACTGTGGCAGAAGTTGTCCAGGAGCTGCCGGTAGCCAGAGAAATTACAGAGCAAATAAGCACACAGGCCGGCAGGAAAACAGTAGGGTTAAGTATCTGTAATCCGTAGTAAATCATAGCCGGGACAATGCCGCTGAGTAGCCAGGTACCTGCAAGTGCCCCCACCATAAACAATATTAGTATAGCGCCCGATGTAGACTTTATATTTTTAGAGATCTTTTCTATCATGGCGTGGTAAGATACCTTATTGGCAAATCCCACAATGGCAGCTATTGCAGCACCTAAAAGCAATACAAACTGGTTAGAACCTTCCAAAGCCATATCGCCATACACATGCACATTATAAGCCAAAAGCGCTACAAGCAGTATCACCGGTATAAGTGCCTGAAAAAGGCTTATTTTGTGTTTGTGCTCTTTGTGTGTAGGGGTGGTATCCATGTATTGCGCTTAATTTTAAATTCACGCAATTTAAACAAAAATATAATAATGGCTATAAGCCTTATGATCCTTAAAGTTTATATAAATACTTTTCAGGCTCTTTTGCTAATGAGTAACTTTAGGTTATTAAATACTATACATATGAAAACATCATCTAAATATTCTAAAAAAAGAAATTTATTACGTATAGCACTGGGCGCCATGCTGGTGTTTGCCGGTACCAGCCACCTAACTTTTGCCCGTAAAGAATTTAAAGCACAAGTACCAGATTGGGTACCGATGGATAAAGATAGTGTAGTACTACAATCTGGCGTGGCAGAGATACTGCTTGGGCTGAGCCTTATACTATTAAAAGAGAACCGTAAAACAGTAGGGTGGGTAGCAGCTGCCTTTTTTCTGGCGGTTTTTCCCGGCAATATTGCGCAGTATCTTGACCGCCGCGATGCTTTTGGTCTTGACACCGACCAAAAACGTTTTATACGCCTGTTCTTCCAACCCGTGCTTATTGCCTGGGCCCTGTATAGTACTGGTGCTTTATTGAAAGAGAAAAATGAAGGATAAGAAAATAGACTAAAAACCTTCAAAAACCCCCAATCCAAATAATGCAAAATCATATTTAACCGGGTCGGCAGCATCCATAAGCCGTAGTTGCGCATCAAGTTCTGCAAGAGCTTTGGCATCGTTTTGTTTACGGGTAAGTATGCCCAGTTTCCGTGCCACATTGCCACTGTGTACATCAAGAGGGCAGGAGAGGGCTGCAGGAGAAATGCTTTTCCATAAACCTAAATCTACCCCCGAATTATCATTTCTCACCATCCAACGGAGGTACATGTTTATGCGTTTGGCAGCACTGCCGCTTAGTGGGTCGCTAACATGTTTTTTAGTGCGGGGCAAGTGGGCGGCTTCAAAAAATACTTTTTTAAATTGAGATATAGCCGGTTGCAGGCTGTTATGTTCCTGATGTTTTGCAAAAACAGTTTCAAGTCCGCCGTGGTTTTGATAAATGTGCTGCAATGATTTTATGAATGTGATAAAGTCAATACCGTTAAACGTTCGGTGTACAAAACTTTCAAGCGGTTCTAAATGGTGTTCGCGGTGGTTCATCACAAAATCGTACGGGCTATCGCCCATAAGCGCCACCATTTTTTTTGCATTATTTATAATCATTTTCCTGTTACCCCAGGCAATTGTAGCAGCCAGAAAACCAACTATTTCAGCATCTTCTTTTATTGTAAATAAATGGGGAATCTGTACCGGGTCAGTTTCAATAAAACTGCTATTATTATACTGTATAACTTTATCATCTAAAAAATCCTTTAATTCACTCAGGGGCATTTTATTGCCCTGTATCTTTTGCATAAAATCCCTCTTTTAATGTATTGCCACGCAGTTGTGGTATAATGTTATATTTGTGGTTAAAATAAATTATCTGTTTTTTGTTTACGCATGGTAAAGGCCCATCGCCGCATCCCCAAAAAAAATCTATATCCTCGGGACTATTATATTCTAAATTGCCTTCAGACACCTTACTATATCGTAAATTGTATTTAGAATTCTTGTGTGGAAATATACTGTTTTTTATATTAAAATTACTTGTAGCAGAAGTGTATTTATTATCTGAAACTTTGTTAAGTTTCAGCGGAATTAATAATACAAAAGCTGTGGCTAATGCACTTATAGTGAAAGAGAGCAGCATAACTTTTTTGTTTTGTAAAATTACCGAAACCGCTAAGAACAAAAACAATAATAAAAAATTAAGATAAAAGCGATATTGTGGTGAGATTTGAAGTAATAAAATAAGTTGCAATACCATGATGCTATATAGAATCCACCATTTATTCTTATTTTTAAACTTATAGATTACTAACGGACTGATTATAATAATAATCATGGCAAGTTTATTAAAAATACCATCAAGTTTTGGCATAAACAGCCAGTTTGTAAAAGACTGGCCATGCGCAAGGCTTTGGTTGCCAGAAAACAGACTGAACCCATAATGCCTGGCAATGTTTAGAGGCAGTTTCCAATCAGGTTTTAATATGCTAAAATCTGCATTGGGAAATAATACATAGCCACTTAGTAAATAGTTTTTATATAGAAACAAAGTAGTAACCATAAGGCAGGGTATAGCTATTTTTACCAGGGAAGACCTTATATACTTAAAATGTAAAACCAACATTGCTACAGGCAACAAAATAATGGCAATTGCTGTGATTTTGATATACACTATAAAAACAGACAGCAGCGTTACAATTTTAAAATTTTCGGCAGAATTTTCTTTGTCTAAAAAATAATATACTGCTATAAACGTAAAAATATATACAGGCAAGTCTGGTGAGGGGGCACTAATAAATTGAAATAATAAAACATTTGCCAGCGGTAAAAGGCCAATTACTAACGCTTCAAAATTTTTATTATTGAAATATTCATTTAGTTTTATAATACAAAAAATATTGCCCAACAATAAACAATATCCGCTAAGATCATTAAAACCAGAGTACAGAAAAGAAAAATTAAAAGCGCTCTGGGCAATATGCCATCCGCTGGTTTGTGAAAAAAAGATGTGCAGATTCGCAAGCCCCTTTACAAAACCATACTCATTTAGCCATTTTATTGTTTGTATATAGTATGATTCGTTATCTATTATATAAGGTGCTGTAGCACATTGTGCAATAATCATAATGATATTAGCAGATAAATAAAACTTAAAGAAAAGCGAGAAGCTTTTTATCTTTACAAAGAAGTTATTATAAACCGGTGAAATATCATTTTTCCTATAGAAGAAACACAAGATACTAAGTGCAAAAATTACTAATTGAAATTCAATATTTACCCTGTCAAAAATTGCCCATACGGATGCTAAGCATGTAGTTAAAAATAATCCGGAAACAGCAGCTATGCTAAAGTTTTTAGTTTCTATATGTAAAAAGCTATTTAAAACTATGCCGAAATTAATGCATAAAAAAGTAATGTAAATCCAGCTTACAAATATTAACAGCATAGGCTAACTTATGATATTACCATCGCTCATTACCAGTTTACGGTCGGCCATATCAGCAAGCTCTTCATTGTGGGTGACAATTACAAAAGTTTGACCTAATTCATCACGTAGCTTGAAAAACAGTTTATGTAAGTTTTCGGCTGAGGCAGTATCCAAATTTCCCGAAGGTTCATCGGCATAAATAACAGCGGGATTATTAATTAATGCCCTGGCTACGGCCACACGCTGCTGTTCACCACCCGATAGTTCTCCCGGTTTGTGGCCAATGCGGTGTCCAAGCCCAAGATATTCAAGCAGCCTTTTGGCTTCTTTTTCTGCCTCGTTTTTTGGTTTATTGGCTATAAATGCAGGTATACATACATTTTCTAAAGCAGTAAATTCTGGCAATAGTTGGTGAAATTGGAAAATGAAGCCAAGTCGCTGGTTCCGGAAGTGAGACAATGCTCTATCTTTAATGCTAATAACATCTTCACTATCGATAATAAGAGATGTGCCTTCCTGGTTGGCAGGCTTATCTAACGTGCCTAAAATTTGCAGTAATGTTGTTTTTCCGGCACCTGATGCACCAACTATAGATACTATTTCGCCTTTTTGTATTTGCAGGTTTACACCTTTGAGTACATGTAGGTCATTGTAATATTTATGAATGTTTACCGCCTGTATCATGCTTTATTTTTATAGAGAAACAAAGTAACAAACATTTTGTTTTAAAAGCATCCTTTTGGCACAATATTTCGTATGTATTGGTAAGATTGGTTAACTTTCTTATAGAAGCTGAGCACTATATTTTAATTTTAAAGCATTAATTTTTATGAACAAGCTTATAGCAATTTTTATAGCTGCATTTTCTATGTCATGCAACTCTAAGCAGGCCGAGCCTGTTTATTATGGTGATAATGATAATGCGGCACAAACAAACCAAAAAAAGAAAGACAGTATGGATAATAAAACAACAGAAACTGCAATTTTTGCCGGCGGTTGCTTTTGGTGTACCGAAGCATTTTTTACCGAGTTAAAAGGAGTTGAAAAAGTGGTATCCGGCTATATAGGCGGTACTACCAAAAATCCTACTTATAAACAAGTTTGTACCGGTAATACCGGCCATGCCGAAGCCATACAGATTACTTTTAATCCTGATGAGGTTGCTTATGAGGATTTACTTGAAATATTTTTCGCTACACATGATCCTACAACACTTAACCGCCAGGGTGCCGATGTGGGTACACAATACCGCAGTGAAATTTTTTATACTACTAAAGAACAAAAAAATAAGGCAGAGAACTTTATAAAGCTACTTATTGACCAAAATATTTTTGATAATAAGATAGTAACTAAAATTAGTGAGGCAACTGTATTTTACCCTGCAGAAGATTACCATCAGGATTATTATGCCGAAAATTCTGAGCAGCATTACTGCCGTATGGTTATAGCCCCAAAAATGGAAAAGCTTAAAAAGAATTATAAGAGTAAGCTAAAAGAATAAGAGTATCTATAAGCCCTTGCAACATGCAGGGGTTTATTTTTTTTGTAAATTTTCTTTAAAAAGAAAGCCAAAGCCTAAACCCCGCAGCATTTTCTTTTCAAAAGCCCAGAAAAATTTTATCTGGCCTGAAATAAACCCGAAAAATAACAATAGTACCTGGTACACCGGAAAAATCAGAATAATGTACAATGGGTAATATAACCAGGGGGATATTTCATCTTTACTCAGGTGTAAAAAAGACAATATTGGTTTGGATACATAGGCAGATGTTGATCCCGTAACAGCAAATACAATAAATATAACCACCAATTGATAGTTGTATTTTATACCCCAACGCTGTTTAAATTTTTTCATCCGGTTGCAATCACCGCAAATATATCTCTTTTAGTATTGTGGTACAATACCACCAAGATTTTGGTTGTTGGTATTTTGAAAATAAACAAGGTAATTATAAAGCAGGTAATTTACTTCATAACCATAATTTATATTTCTCCTGTAATCAATTTCCATCTGGTACATGTTGCCAAAACGTTGTGGATTTCGTGAACGTATATTCCATTCGTTAACCCAACGCCAGTTTTTATTTTCCAGGTATTGTTGTCCATAAAACCCCCGTTGCCTGGCACGGCTGTATAACCATGAATTAAAACCAGGGTCTATTATAATAACTTCATATTCAAGAGAGTCATTTGCAATACGTACAGTATCATTAGCTGTTACTCCAGCTATTTCATTTTCCTGCGGCATAGTTGCAGTGTTACTATTACTGCCACAACCAAAAATAAGAAGTAAAATAAATGATATGGTAAGTAGATAATATCTCATAACTAAAAGCTTTTTATAAAAATAAAAAATAAAAGGCATCACTTATTAGTTAAGAATGCCTTTTATTAATTTCCTTTAAGGGGAAAAATTATGCTGTAGCTACATCAATAGCGGCTTTACCAATTTCTTTCTCAGCAGCTATTTTGGCGTCAGTTTTAGCATCTTTAGCTTTATCGGCAATTTCACTGCCTTTTTCTATAGCTTCACTAAACTTTTGTTTTGCTACTGCTTTAGCATCGTTAAATTTCTCTCTTACATTTTCTCCAAATTCTCCTGCTCTTTCAGAAAAATTATCAAAATATCCTTTTCTCCTTAAAATTACTCCTACTACTGCTAAGGCAGCCACTCCGGCAGCTATCCCTATAATTGCATTTTTGTTACTCATAGCTTTTGTTTTTAAATTATTAATTTTACTCTTATTGGTTTTTGGTTTACCGGCATACGATTTACTATGCCTGTTTGGGTCAGTTCCTGAAGGGTCATTTCCCCTGTCAATATTTCTTACAGTGTTTTGCGGTTTTTTACTATCTGTTGTCATGGTTATGTATTTAAATATTTTCTATACAATAAAATTAACCATACTAATATCGGAAATCTATTAACTATCTCTTAAAATTTGAGTTTTTAATACCGATTTAACTTTTTGATTCACAGATGTGAAACAAAATAAAAAAATCCCGATGTTTTAGTTCGGGATTCAGTTTTTTAAAGGCAAAAAATATGGTGTACCTTATAGAGGTATGCAGTTATAATAATATGCAGATAAAGTTATACAAACAAAGGAAATTCTTCTTCCTCATAAACTTCAAGCTCTTCACCATCCAATTCTTCTTCGGTTAAAAAGCCAACCATTTTTACAAGGCCAAGGCCTGCAAAAAATGCCAGTATAAACTTTATTAATGCATTGTTAGTTAAATTTTTTTGTAGAAATAAATTTTTCATTGCTTTTTTTATGTGTTATTTTTCAATTTTGGTTTGAAATTACTACTATTTACTTTAAAATAAACCTTTTTAATAAAATTTTAATAGTTATTTAGCTTTTGTGATATTTTATGTGTGCTAATTGTAACTAAATGATGAAGTTTTAAGATTCTGAAAATTTATTTCTGTGCTGTGAGCCCTGATAAAACAATTTGAAATAAATACGTTTTTTGATGCATTCTCCAAACATATTTCCTATACACAAATTATTTTATTTATGGCCTATGAGGCTGACAGACTTCAGGTCTTTAATTATTGGTGTCCATTTAATGAATTAAAGTCAATGTTGTAACGATAAACATTTATTATATTTGTTGCTTTCATAAAAAACAAACAAACAGGTATGAAATTATTAGAAGGTAAAACGGCGATAATAACCGGTGCAAGCCGTGGGATAGGCCGTGGGATAGCATTGGTTTTTGCAGAACAAGGAGCCAATGTGGCTTTTACATATAGTTCTTCGGTTGAAGCAGCCAATGCACTTGAAGCAGAACTTAAAGGTCACGGTGTAAAGGCAAAAGGCTACCAGAGTAATGCTGCTGATTTTAATGAAGCGCAAAAACTGGCAGATGATGTAGTGGCTGAATTTGGAAGTATAGATGTATTGATTAATAATGCCGGTATTACTAAAGATAACCTGCTAATGCGTATATCTGAAGAAGATTTTGATAACGTTATTGAGGTAAACCTTAAATCGGTTTTTAATATGACCAAAGCTGTACAGCGTACCATGCTAAAACAGCGTAAAGGTTCTATAATAAATATGAGCTCTGTTGTAGGTGTAAAAGGCAATGCCGGACAAAGCAATTATGCTGCCTCTAAAGCAGGCATGCTTGGTTTTACTAAATCAATAGCGCTTGAACTTGGTTCGAGAAATATTAGATGCAATGCCATAGCACCGGGATTTATTGAAACCGAGATGACGGCAAAACTTGGTGAAGAGGTAGTAAAAGGCTGGAGGGAAAATATACCTTTAAAGCGTGGCGGTACTCCGGAAGATGTAGCTAATGCCTGTGTTTTTCTTGCCTCAGATATGTCTGCTTATATTACAGGCCAAACCCTTAATGTAGATGGCGGTATGCTTACCTAAAAATTGTTTAACATTGAAGATTACACATAGCGAATGACTGCATTTACGGTTTTATTAGTAATACTTTCTGCAATTGCAGCATTAGCACTTTCTTTCTATCAATATATTTTTAGAGCCAAAAACAGGGGTAAAGTATTCCTGCTTTTGGCTTTTTTACGTTTTTTAACCTGGTTTTCAATATTTATATTGCTTATTAACCCGGTTATAACCCATACAGATTATGAGGTAGTAAAAACCCCCTTACCTGTTTTGGTAGACAACTCCCTCTCTGTAAAAGAACTTGGCCAGGACTCGCTGGCAAAATTACTGGCCGAAAAAATAGCTGAAAACAGCGCATTAAGAAATAAATATGATGTGCAACTGTATAATTTTTCGGGCGATTTTAATGCCGGTAATGCTACTGATTTTAACGGCAATCAAACCCATATAGACCAAGCCGCACAAAACCTGAAACAGCTATATAGAAATAGTGCCTATCCGGTTGTGTTGCTTAGTGATGGCAACCAAACTATTGGCAACGATTATATTTACAGCTTTCCTGAAAATGTTTCGGTTTATCCTGTGGTGCTGGGGGATACCACTGCTTACTCAGATTTGCGTGTTAACCAGGTTAATGTAAATAAGTATGCATTTTTAAAAAACAAGTTTCCTGTAGAGGTGTTTTTACAATACAGCGGCAACAAGAGTATAAATGCCGTATTTAATATTATGCAGGGCAATGCGGTAGTGTTTAAACAAAATATACAGTTTACACAAGATAAAAAAGCCCAGACAGTTTCGGTATTGCTCAATGCTAATTCCGTAGGTGTACATACCTACCGGGCAGTTATTACATCGGCAGAGCCGGAAAAAAACACCTATAACAATACAAAAAACTTTGCGGTAGAAGTTATTGACCAGCGTAGTGAAGTGGCTATAATTTCTTCTGTAAACCATCCTGACCTTGGTGCGCTAAAGAGGGCAATAGAAACTAATAAACAGCGTAATGTAAGCATTATAAAACCCGGAGAGGTAAAGTCATTGAAGGATTATAATGTGCTGATATTATATCAGCCGGGTCCGGCATTTAGGTCATTGCTTGAAGAAAATAAAGCCCTTGGGTTAAATACTTTTATCATAACCGGCCTAAATACTGATTTTAATCTGCTCAACCAGTATCAAAACGTACTCAATTTTAAAATGAGTACTCAAAGTGAAGACTACCTGGCTGATTTTAATCCGCAATTTAATGTGTTTGCTGTTGATGATATTGGTTTTAGTAATTTTCCCCCCTTACAAAACCCTTTTGGTACCATAACGGCACAGCCGGGTGGTAACATTTTGCTTAATGCCCGTGTACGCAATATACAAACCGGAAGCCCATTAATGGTGTTTTCAGAAAAAGGGGCCTCCCGTTCTGCCATGCTTTTGGGTGAAAACATATGGAAATGGCGTTTACAAACCCATATTGATAATAATTCATTTGACAAATTTGATGTTTTTATAGATAAAACTATTCAATATCTGGCATCAGACTCAAAACGTAAATCGCTTGTTGTAAACCATGAAAGTTTTTACAATTCAGGCGAAGTTATCTCTATTACAGCACAGTACTTTAATAAAAATTATGAATTTGACCAGAATGCACGCCTAACTATACAGTTAAAAAATAAAAGCAACAATACTACCAAAGCATACGATTTTGTAAAAGGTAATAACGAATATAAAGTTAACCTTAACGGACTTGCTGCCGGAAAATACAGCTTTACCGTAAAAGAAAGCAATTCTAATACCTTATATAGTGGTAATTTTGAAGTACTTGATTTTGAAATTGAGAAACAATTTGTAAACCCCGATTTGTTACGGTTACAGCAAACGGCAGCTAACACAGGGGGGAAAGTGTTTTATCCTGCGAATGTAGATGATTTGATAAAATTTTTATCGGATAACGAAGCTTACAAAGCAGTACAAAAGGAAGTTATAGAAAAAAGTCCGCTTATAGACTGGATAACATTACTAATTGTTTTATGTGCTTCGCTTGCTGCAGAATGGTTTATACGTAAGTATAACGGCTTGGTATAACCTTAAAGTTTCTTTAAAAACAAAACACCTGCTGCCTATTCTCGCTACATTTATACAAAATTTTAATTTATTATTTATGAAACGTAATTTGTTTGCATGGGGTTTTGTACTCATGTTTTTACTTCTTGCCGGATGCGGCAGTTCAAAATCGGCTAGTGAATCGATGGAAATTTTAACCGCTACAGACTGGAAGCTTAGCTCAATTAAAGGAGAAGGTGTAGACAGCTCAGAATATCCTAAAGAGATTCCTACAGTTACTTTTACTAATGATTTAAAAATTACTGGTAATGGTGGTTGTAACCAGTTTGGTGGCAGTTATAATATTAATGAAGAAAACGGTATAAACATAAGTGAACTGGTTTCAACCAAAATGTTTTGTGAAGGAGTAGCCGAAAATAAATTTTTTGATGCGCTTAATTCTGCTAACATCATAAAAATAACTGAGGATAAATTGGTACTGTATGATGAAGCAGATGAGGTGTTGACTTTTGTGCCTAATAAATAACCTGAAAATTTACCGTTATTTATCGCAGTAATAATAAAAAGAAGCCTTTGCGTAATTGCAAAGGCTTCTCAGTTGAATTAAGTATTAACCTCAATAATATTAGCTATGCTGTAATTGATGTTTTCCTTCTTTAACTTCTTCAACAAGTTTTTTATTGAAAGCAGGTAGGTCATCCGGTGTGCGGCTGGTTACAAAACCATTATCTACCACTACCTCTTTATCTACCCATTTGGCTCCGGCATTAATCAGATCTTGTTTTATAGAAGGGTAAGATGTCATTTCACGTCCTTCTACCACACCTGCATTAATAAGTGTTTGTGGACCGTGGCAAATGGCTGCTACAGGCTTTTTCTGGTCAAAAAATGTTTTTACAAAAGCAAGGGCATCTTCATTTGTCCTTAGTTTGTCAGGGTTTATAACACCGCCTGGCAATACCAGGGCATTATAGTCAGATGCATTAGCTTCGCTAAGGGTTTTATCAACTTTATATTCAGGCCCCCAGTCTTTGCCGGCCCATGATTTAATAGATCCGCTTTCCGGGCTTATAATTTCAGCTGTCCAGCCTTGTGCTTCAATATGTTCTTTAGGTGATTTCAGTTCACTTTCTTCAAATCCATTAGTAGCTAAAATTGCTATTCTCTTATCCATGATTATTAGTTTTAAATGTTATTAATTTGATTACTGTAAAATTAGCCCATAATAAACGGAGGTTGTTTTAATGCCATATTAAAGTTGTCCTAATGTTTGTTAATGCACACCTTAGCCTTTGTAATTTTATGAGTATAAATCTTTATACTATGAAAAAGGTTTTTGATTGGAACCGCATTTTGTTTAACGACCTTCCTGCTGAATTTGTATTTGAAGTGGCTTTTCGGTCAGCCGTAATGTTTATTATAGTACTCATTACCCTTAAGCTAACAGGCAAGCGGGGGGTAAAACAGCTTTCTATATTTGAGGTGGTAATTATAATATCACTTGGTTCGGCAGCAGGAGACCCTATGTTCTATGAAGATGTAGGCCTTATACCGGCTATAAGTGTATTTATTGTAGTGTTGTTTTTATATCGTACCATAACCTGGCTTTTGGGCAAAAGCAAGCGCTTTGAGAATTTTATTGAGGGTAGAGTGCATTGTATTATTGAAGATGGACAGTTTTCTTTACAGAGTTTTGAAAAAGAAACCCTGGCATTAGATGAATTTTTTGCAGAATTGCGGCTTAAATCAGTTGACCATTTGGGGCAGGTTCGCAATGCATATATAGAAACAAATGGCGCAATAAGTGTATATTTTTATGGTGATGAAAATATAAAATACGGCTTACCAATTCAGCCGCAGCTTTTTAACCTAAAGAGTATTGATATACCTAAAACAGGTACGTATGCCTGTACATTTTGTGCTAACGTTCAATTACTGGAGCCTACACGGGGCACTTGTACGGTGTGTGGCCGCCACGAGTGGGTGCTGGCTATTAATAACAAACGTATAAGCTAAAAAACCCGTAAGTACCATGTACTTTACGGGTTTTACTAACTAACTAAATATATGTTTTTATCCTCTTGATATATGTTTTTATCCTCTTGAAGAACCCCTGCCAGTGCTTCTGCCAGATGAGTTAGGAGCACTACTGCGTGATGGAGTACTGGTGCTACGAGTTGGGGCACTGCTTCTTACAGCAGGACTGTTACTGCGGGACGGAGTACTCTGCGTAGCAGGGCTACTACTGCGTATTGGGACAGTGGTACTTCTGGAGGGCTTACTATTGTTTCTGGCAGGAGAAGCACTGCTGCTCCTTGCCGGGCTCGAGGCTGAAGCCCTGGTAGAAGTAGTAGCGGCAGACTGCCTTACTGGTTGTATACCTCGGGTGTTTCTATTAGAATCAGAGCCAGAGCTTCTTACAGTTGCTTGCTGAGCATTATTTCTTCCAGAGTTATTTCCGCCAGAGGTAACAGCAGTTCTTGAAGCGTTACTATCCCTTAAGGTATTTACACTGGGATTATTTCTTCCTGTAGATACGGTTGACGCCCTTTGTGTTGCATCGCGTGATGAAGTTCCTCTTGCAGCAACTTCGTTAGTTCTTCCCTGTACCAAATCGTGCCTGTTGCTACTATTTGTATTCCTACTGGTAAATGATGTACCCGGATGTTGCCTTTCGTAAGCATTTTGCCTGCGGCTATTGTGCATTGCTACAGCACGGCTGCTTCTCCTGTTGGTAACATAGTGATATGAGTTGCGGGTATTTATTACATAAGAGTGTATGTGGCTCCTGTAACGGTATACAGGGTAGGGGTTCCAATATGTATAATAAGTAGGGTAATAACCCCAGTACCATGGAGAATAGTATGGCCTGTAACTGCTCACCCAAAACACATTAAAAATAGCAGGCCTAACTGCGTATATAGGTTCATATATATAATTTGGCCCATACATATAGACATCGCCCACCACCTGAACGGTTACATTATTGTGGCGGTCACGCTCTACTTCAATTGTAGCTACATCCTGAAAAACATCTATACCTAAAACAGCCTGTAGTATAATAAGGTGTGTGTTGTTTTCGGTAGATTCAACCACCCTAAGGTAATCAACACGGTTATCACCATTAAGGTCAAGGTTAGATATCCTCAGGTCCGGATTATTAAGCCTGCGTTCAAAATCTTCAAGATCGGCAGATTCACCAAAAATTGAAGCTACCGCCTGCAGATCCAGGTTATCACTTATATCAGTACTGTTGGCCCTTACAGTAGTTACATCCTGGGCAAAAATTCCACCTATAGAAAAAAAGGCGAATAAGATATTTAATACTTTTGTTTTCATGATCTTCAACATTTATAAACACTTTTATAAAAAATGTTTTCGTTATATACTATTATCCAATTACTGTGCCAATGTTTATTAGGTTACTTTTGTTGTTTTTAAGTAATTGATATATAGTGTTATAATTTTTTAAGTTGTTATGTATATAAGAAAAGCTTTATTAAAAGACAGTGTAGTTATTTCTGCGATAGCTAAAAAAGTATGGCCTGTTGCCTATAAAAATATATTAACCCAGGAACAAATGGAGTATATGCTGCAGATGATGTATAGTACACAGGCATTACACAGGCAGATGAGAGAAGCAGGACATGTATTTTACCTGGCTGTTATTGATAATAGCTGCGTGGGGTTTATATCTTTTGAAATAAGCTATATGCCCGGGCAGACCAAAATACATAAATTATATGTATTGCCGGATATACAGACAAAAGGTATTGGCACTGCTTTAATTGAATATGCCGGTAATATTGCCACAGCTCAAAATAATACACACCTTATACTTAATGTAAACCGTTATAACAATGCAGTATATTTTTACAAGAAAAATGATTTTACCATAATCGGCAGCGAAGATATTGATATTGGAAATGGATATCTTATGGAAGATTATATCATGAAAAAACAATTGTAATTTTGTTATACACAACAGGTGTAATTTTCTTTCAAAAAGTGTAATACTTTTAGAAATCTTCACTAAAGCAGTTTCTTAAATTCCTCAATTTAGCATTTTTTTTGTTTATATTATGAAGGTGCTAACACATGTTTAGTTTTAGATAAATTACTTTTGATAAGTAACTTACTAAAAAAACAACATGATAGTACAAATTCCTGACCTTCCGGCTAATCTGGTAGGTTTCCGTTCTGATGGCGAAGTGACATCCGAAGATTTTGAAATTGTAAAAGTACAGGTTAATAATTTTGTTAAAAAAGAAGGTAAGCTTAATTACCTACTTCTACTTGACAATTCACCTGCCGATTTTACACTTGGTGCATGGCTGCAGGATGCACTTTTAGGCATTACACACATTACAAAATGGAACCGGGCAGCTATAATTTCTGACTTAAAAGTAGTTAAAAATTTTACCGATGTTTTCAGTAAATTGATGCCAGGGGAATTTCGATGCTATCCGGAAGAGCAGTATGAAAAGGCTGTAGACTGGGCATCTGAACGTATAGATGACGAAACATATTAAATAACCAAAAAAATTATTATGGGAGAATATAAAGATTTAATCAGTAAAGAAGCAAAAGATAAAATAAAAGAAATGGCCAAAGATATAGGGGTCTGTATGTTTTGTACAGAACTTTCTGTAAGGCCCATACCTACAAGGCCAATGAGTGTACTTGAGGTAGACGACGAAGGCAACCTTTGGTTTTTAAGTTCTAAAAGCAGTAATAAAAATTTTGAGATACGCCATGATGATGATGTACAATTGATGTTTGCTAAAAATTCTGATGCGCATTATCTCAGCATTTTTGGTAAAGCAGTTATTTACAAAGATAAAAGCCATGTAGAGGATGTATGGACACCCATTGCCAAAACATGGTTTGATGAAGGTAAAGACGATCCTGAAGCTACAGTAATTAAAGTGATACCATCTGATGCTTATTACTGGGATACCAAAAGCGGAAAAATGATATCTATGCTTAAATGGGCTGCCGGAGCTATTGTAGGCAGTGCTGTAGATGATAATAGTGTAGAAGGAAGATTAAAAGTATAATATAGGTTATACTTAAAAATTACAAAAAAGGCCAGCAAATCTGCTGGCCTTTTTTTGTAATTAAAAAAATGTTAAGCTTCAAGTGCTTCAATAGTTTTTACGGCTTTTTCGGCATTAGAAAGCTGGGCATATTTTAAGGCGCTAAAACCGTTACTGTCAGTAGTTTTTAGATTTGCACCATTTTCTACAAGCAGGTTAATAATTTCTGCCTGATTGTAACGGGCGGCCACCATAAGGGGAGTCATCCCATTAGAGGACTCGTTTACATCAACTCCATACTCAATAAATTTCTTAACAGCTTCAATGTCGCCTTTTGCAATAGCTACAGCCAGAGGAGTGGCAGTTTTGTATTCTTTAACTAACCCAAATTCTAAATTGCCTGTACTGGCTGTTGCTAAATTTACATTGCAAAATGCTACAAGGGCAAGGCTTAAATAAATGATCGTTTTTTTCATGATGATTGAATTTTGATGATTGACAATTAATTGATTCTCTTTATATAGTAGACGCATACAATGATGATAACGTTACTCATAAAATTTTATTTAACATAATTTTAACATTTTTCGTTTTATAACCTTGTTATTTAATATCGGTTATTTGCTGCAGGTATTTAAAAGAGTTTGCCAACATGAAAATCAAATTTCCTACAGCCCAGACTATATTATTAATAATAGCAGTCTTTACAGCTTTTCTTACCTGGATTATACCTGCCGGTAAGTATGATGTGCTTGGCTATGACAAAGCAAGTGATACGTTTACTAAAACAGGAATAAAAAATACGGTGGTTTTAAAAGCATCTCAGCAAACACTGGATTCATTACATATTAAAATTGCAATTGAAAAATTTACAAACGGCGACATCTGGAAGCCTATCAATATTCCCGGAACGTTTCAATTTGTAGAAAATAAGCCCCAAGGGCTGGCTGCATTTATAAAATCTCCCATTAAAGGTATTATACAGGCTGCAGATATTATTTTCCTGGTATTAATTATTGGCGGGCTGATTGGTATAATGAATTATACCGGCGCTTTTGATGCCGGTATTGCGTGGCTTGCCAAAACATTACAGGGCAGGGAATATTTACTTATCTTTTTTGTAACTACCCTTGTGGCTATTGGTGGTACTACTTTTGGCCTCGCAGAAGAAACAATAGCGTTTTATCCCATACTTATTCCCGTTTTTTTAGCTTCGGGTTATGATGCTATGGTGCCTTTGGCCAGTATTTATATAGGCTCTTCCATCGGTACTATGTGTTCTACAGTAAATCCTTTTAGTGCTATAATAGCTTCTAATGCTGCTGGTATTAACTGGACAACCGGCATTACATCACGCTTTATAATGCTCATATTGGGAGTACTAATTTGTATACTTTATATTACCCGTTATGCACAACGCGTAAAAAAATATCCTGAAAAATCTGTGATTTTTGAACAGAAGGGGGATATAGAACGAATGTTTGGAATAACATCCCGAAATGCTACTGTTACTTTATCAGCACGGCTCCGCATTATTTTGGTTATTTTTGTAATGTGCTTTGCGGTTATGATATATGGTGTATCTCAGCTTGATTGGTGGTTTGAAGAAATGACCGCTACTTTTTTAGCCGGGGCCATACTTATTGGGTTTATAGGCCGTATTAAAGAAGCTGTATTTGTAGAAACTTTTGTAAAAGGTGCCTCAGAACTTTTAGGGGTTGCTATAATAATAGGTATTGCACGTGGGGTATCTATACTTATGGACGAAGGTATGATAAGCGATACCATATTATACTATGCAAGTGATATAGCAGAAGGAGCCAATAAGGGTATTTTTGCTAATATGATGATGTTTATTTATGCGGGATTATCCTTTTTTATACCCTCATCATCTGGTATGGCGGTATTAACTATGCCCATTATGGCGCCATTGGCAGATACTGCAGGTGTGGGCAGAGAGGTAATTGTAGATGCTTACCAATATGGTATGGGCCTGTTTGCCTTTATTAACCCAACGGGGCTTATACTGGCATCGCTGGCTGTGGTAAAAGTTGGCTATAACAAATGGATACAGTTTGTTTTACCACTACTTTTCTTCTTACTTCTTTTTGCTATGGCAGCTTTAACATTAGCTGCTTACATATAACATATAAAAAAAACCGCCCGTGTGGGCGGTTATGTAGTGTTACCATGTATCTAAAAACCTTAATACATTTCGTTCAATACGTTTATTAATGTCTGAAATATCTCCTTTGGCAAATTTTTCACCTATTATATTTTCATACAGTTCAATATAGCGTTCTGATACACTTTCTATATACTCAGTAGTCATTTCAGGAATTTGCTGTCCTTCTTTACCCTGAAAACCTTTAGAAATAAGCCATTGCCTTACAAACTCTTTGCTAAGCTGTTTTTGCGGCTCTCCTTCGTTCTGCCTTTTCTGGTAGCCATCTGCATAAAAATAACGAGAAGAATCCGGTGTATGTATTTCATCTATCAGCACAATTTCACCCTCTTTGGTTTTACCAAACTCATATTTTGTATCAACCAGTATCAATCCCCTCGAAGCGGCTATTTCTGTACCGCGCTGAAAAAGGGCACGGGTATACTTTTCGAGTATTTTATAATCTTCTTCTGTAACAATACCTTTTGCTAATATATCCTCCCGTGATATATCCATATCATGTTCACCGTTATCGGCTTTAGTAGTAGGGGTTATAATAGGGGTTGGAAATTTATCATTCTCACTCAGGCCGTCAGGCATTTCCACACCACACAATATTCTTTTTCCTGATGCATATTCACGCGCAGCGTGGCCTGAAAGATATCCGCGAATTACCATTTCTACCTTAAAAGGCACGCATAATAAGCCAATTGCCACATTAGGGTCTGGCGTATCAATAAGCCAGTTAGGTACAATATCTTCGGTGGCACGCATAAATTTAGTGGCAATCTGGTTTAATATCTGGCCTTTATACGGTATGCCTTTAGGCATCACAACATCAAAAGCTGAGAGCCTGTCTGTAGCTACCATTATCAGTAGATCATCGTTTATATTATAAACTTCCCTTACTTTACCTCTGTAAACAGATTTTTGCCCCGGAAAATTAAAATTGGTTGAGGTTATAGTGTTCATTAAATATCTTTTTTAGAGTGCAAAAATAAGAAAGTTATATGGGTTTTTACCAAATAAAAAATGCCACAATATAAACTGTGGCATTTAAGATTTAAAAAAAATTCTACTACACTACATTACTCTGTAAAAGTCTTTATAAAGACTAATTGCTTTTTATTATAAACAACTCAATTAATAAAAACCCTAACTTTTTTTAAAAAAACTTATCTGCCATTTTCATTTTTGGCAATCCAGGCTTTGGTTATGGCATCATAATCAATAGCAAAGGCAGGTTCCTGGCGTTGCAAACGTCTATCATTAAACGCTTTTAATAAAATCCCTTCAATATTATAATCTTCGGGCACCCTGTCTGGGTGATAAGTTGTTTTAAGGTCAATATTAAAAAGATGCGCCATACGGTCAGACATATAGGCCCTAAAGCCACTCTTGTGTTCTTTAATAAGGTCATATGTACTGCTGCCCGTTTGGCGATATATTAATTTTACCAGTATTTGCCCCTCCTTGCGGGTTAGTTTTTTTAGCTGGCCCTCAAATTCATCTTCAAGGTAGTTTTCTATTATTTTGGCATATTTTTTCTTTTCTTTTTTACTCTTAAGCTTTGCCATGTTGGCATTAAGCATTGTTAACTTTTCAGCAGCAATTTTGGCGTACGGATATACTTTTAGCACGCGGCGGCGCAATAGCCATAGCTGTTTTTTTTCTTCGTCGGTAAGGCTGTCTTTTACATTACTGATTACAATTTCATCCAGTTGCATATTAAATACAATCGAATCATTTACAATTGAATCATTATCTACTACCTGCCCCCGAGCTGAAAACAGTGTAAATAAAAGCAACAATATATATATCCGTTTGTCCATCCGTAAGAAAAATTTGTATCAAAATTATGCAATTATACATAACTCTGTTATGTTATTTATATTTTAGCAAAAAAATCAAATTTTATGCCATCTGAAAGTATATTGAATGACGCTTCAGTCAAATTTCTTGAAAACTACCTTAATAATCCATCTCCCACAGGCTACGAAGCCGAAGGCCAAAAATTGTGGATGGAATATATAAAACCCTATGTTGATACCTTTATAACCGATACTTATGGCAGTGCCGTAGGGGTTATAAATCCTGATGCGCCTTATAAGGTGGTTATAGAAGGGCACAGTGATGAAATTTCATGGTATGTTAACTATATTACCGATAATGGGTTAGTACATGTAATACGCAATGGAGGGTCAGACCACATGATTGCCCCTTCAAAAAGGGTAAATATCCATACTAAAAAAGGTATAGTTAAGGGGGTTTTTGGCTGGCCTGCCATACACACAAGACTGCGCGGTAAAGAAGAACCTGCTAAAATAGAAACTATTTTTATAGACCTTGGGTTCAGTACCAAAGAAGAAGTAGAAAACCTTGGCGTGCATGTGGGGTGTGTAGTTACTTATCCTGATGAGTTTATGGTACTAAATGACAATAAGTTTGTATGCCGTGCCTTAGACAACCGTATGGGAGGATTTATGATAGCCGAGGTAGCGCGCCTGTTGCATGAAAACAAAAAAACACTGCCTTTTGGGCTGTATATAACAAATTCTGTACAGGAAGAAGTAGGGCTTCGTGGTGCTGAGATGATTACTAAAACCATACGCCCTAATGTAGCTATTGTAACTGATGTATGCCATGATACTACTACACCAATGATTGATAAACGTGTTGAAGGCGATACCCAGATAGGCAAGGGGCCGGTTATTACCTATGCGCCTGCGGTACAAAATAACCTGCGGGAACTGGTAATTGAAACCGCACAAAAAAATGAAATACCCTTCCAGAGGCTGGCTTCATCTCGCGTTACAGGTACTGATACTGATGCATTTGCCTATAGTAATGGAGGGGTGGCTTCAGCATTAATTTCGCTGCCGTTACGCTATATGCATACTACCGTAGAAATGGTTCACAGAGACGATGTTGAAAATGTTATTAAACTGATTTATGAAACATTACTCACTATAGAAAATGAACAGACGTTTTCTTATTTTAAGTAATATTGCTTTAGGAAGCTTCCCAAAAAGGGAAGCTTTTATTTTTTTATCTTAGATTAAACTAATGCAGGTACTACCCCCATGAAAAATATATATATACTGGTATTATTTATAACTTTTACAGTACACAGCCAGACCGAAAAAGATATTATAGGGCACTGGAAATTTCAGTCAGTACAGCGAGACGGTAATACTGATGATAGCAAGGCAGTAAAAGTTGCAGAGTTATTAAGCAGTTTGGAGTTTGTATTTAAAATAAATATGTTATACGAGAACCAGATGATGGAACATTATGAAAGCGGAACGTGGTCTGTTGCAAACAGTATAATTTATTTTAAAAATACGTATGAAGGGGCAAATGCTGAATATACAGTAAAAATAAAAGCATTTAGCCACGATGCGCTTACATTTGATTTTAAGGGAGTTACAATAGTTTTGGCAAGACAGCCAGACAAAGTGGATGCTAACTTAAATTTTGACTTAGTTAAACAATGGAATCTTATTGGCGTAAGGCCCGCTAATAGTTTAAATAGTGATGACATAACACCAATTCCGGAAGGTAATTTTATTTTACTTACCGCAAATTCTAATTATACAATTTCTTTTGGTGGTAATATAGAGCAGGGGGTATGGAAATACGATGAAAAAGAGCACTTATTGGCACTACAAGGCAGTAATGCCATAAAAACATGGAAAGTAATAAATATTACCGGAAATGAATTAGTATTAGTTATGGGGGCTACGGGTGAAGAGTTTGTTTTTAGCGCAGACTGATTATTCTTTTAATAATACTTCCAGTTTAGTTTTATCCGGCTCTTGTAATGTTGGCAGTAAAGCCTCAAAACGTTCACGGTACCCCGCTTTTTTAAGCAGTTTACGTATGTTATCTTTTCCAAATTTTACAAACTGCCATTTGTGGTGTGTAGTGGCATTTACCAGGTTTTTTAGCACTGCCTCGTCTGGACTGTTTAAATACAGTAGGTTAGAAAGCGCATTTTGCCGTATAGAACTTTCATATTCCGGCCCGGCATACTTAAGTAATTCAGCATAAAAGGCTGCTTTATCATCAGGCTTATAATTATTAGCTTTATAAGCCAAAGTAAGCCATAATATACGAAGGTTTTTATCATTAAAGCCCAGCCAGTTTTGGCTTATATTTAAAATTTCCGATCGTTTTTCGGGAAATTTTGCATACAATACATTCAGGGCAATTTCGCGTGTTATATAAGAGTTGTCATATAAAAAGGTCTTGTAATCTTCGTAAAAAATTTCCGGAAATACTGTTGTAGTACGCGCAACGGCCTGCCTAAGCTTTATGTCACCGCTTTGCATAGCATATTTTATGAGTTCGGCTTTATCTTCAAAAGGTACTTCCGCCATTTGAAACAGTACTTCTTCTTTTACCGGATAAAATTGGTCTGATTGCAAAATCTGAATAAAAATCGGCTTTTTTTCCTCAAAACGCTTATCAGCCAGTTCGCCTACTTTAAAATAAAGCTGCATAAATCGGTTTTGGCTTAATATATCAATAGCTTCCTGAACCTGAAACGTGCCACTTTCCAGCCAGCGCTGTTTAAAACCGGCTGTATCATAATCCGGGGCAACTTTACTTATTTCAGCCAGAAATTCATCAGTATTTACATTTTTGAAATTATATTTTATGAGATAGTTTTTTACAGCATCCCTAAATTTTTCATGCCCTACTCCTTCACGCAATACATGCAATGCCCAGGCGCCTTTCTGGTAAAAAGATAATGAGCTTGCATGTTCGTTAAGAATAGGTATTGTATCGGTAGCACTGGCTTGCTGCAAGCGTTCGGCAATCTCGTACAGCTCATAATTAAAGTGGTCTTCCCCAAACAGCTCCTGTTCTGCCAACAGGGCATAATAAGTTGCAAAGCCTTCCTGTAGCCAGTGGTGTTTACCGCTTTGTGCGGTTATCATATCGCCAAACCACTGGTGTGCCAGTTCGTGCGCATTTACATTTATATACGTCCGGTCATTAAAGCCTATGGAATCTACCACAAAATCCTGGCTAAAAATAGTTGAGGTCGTATTTTCCATACCGGCATATAGAAAATCCAGCACCGGAATCTGGCGGTATATATGCCAAGGGTAATTAACACCTATTTCCCGTTCAAAAAAGTCAAATATTTGTTTACTATAACGATAGGTAGGCTCAAATTTGGCAGTATCCTCAGGCCTTAGGTAAAACTCCAGAGGTGTACCGCTGACCGATGTTACGGTACGTTTTTCATATTTGCCTATGGCCAACATTACTAAGTAACTGCTCATAGGTTTATCCATTGTATATAACCAAGAAGTATTACTGCCCTTTGTAGCTGTATCTTTTAATGTGCCATTAGCTAAAACAGTATAGCCTTTATTGTAAGTAACAGAAAGGTTAAATACCACTTTTTCATTCATGTCATCAAAGCTGGGCAGCCAGTAACTGGTATATTTACCCTGACCCTGAGTCCATATCTGCACATCGTTGCCATCTTTTACAAAATACAGGGTCTGTCGGGGTTTTGTACTATATCTGAAGGTAACCGTATTTTTTCCTTTTTTAAACCCTTTATATAATTTCAATGCATTGGTAGTTGCAAGCCATCCTGTTTTCTTTTTACCATTAACGCGTACATTTTCAAAAGCCATGTTACGGGCATCAATATATATGGTATCTGCCTCATCTTTAACATCAAAAGTATAAGCTACCTGCCCGTAAACTTCTTTTTCGGCAACGTTAAAGCCTATAGTAGCATTACAGGTGGTAAAATCAACATGTTTATTTTGCTGGGAAAAAGCAATTGAAACCACAAAAAAAAGTAAATATCTCATCATGTATTTTTACAGTTAGGCAAATGTAATAATTATCAACACTGCTTAATTTGATACTACCTTAAAATATCGTTTTAGAAAACTTACAAAAAAGAGCTATCTTAGTTGCCCCAAACTTAATCATTATTCACTATGAAATTCCATGCCTTCAGGCTTACAGCCTTAATTGCAGGGGCATTAGTTGTTACATCTGCTACATTGCCCGAAAAGCCCACTGCTTTAGACGAAAAAGTAATTTTTTTTGAAGATTTTTCAGGAAAAGAAATTAACCGTAATTACTGGACCCCTGTTATTACCGGCCATGTTGTAAATAATGAACAGCAGGCGTATGTTGATTCTACCACTACATTGTACTTAACTGATGCCAAAGAAGCCAAAGGTGCAAAAAACGGCGCACTGGTTATAAAAGCCCTTTACAGTCCCGGTTTTAAAACTAAAGATGGGCAAACGTTCGATTTTATTTCCGGGCGTATGCATACACGTGATAAAGTGCAATTTACCTATGGCACTGTTGAAGCCCGTATAAAAATGCCTGCCGGAAGTGGCTATTGGCCTGCCTTCTGGATGTTAGGCAATGGTAAATGGCCGGATTGTGGCGAAATTGATATTATGGAATATATAGGAGAGCCGGATTGGGTTAGCGCTGCGCTACACGGCCAGAAATACTATGGCGATACGCCATTTGTAAATTATGTGTACCTGGATGATAAAAATGATGTAACCCAATGGCATGTATATACTGTTGATTGGCAAAAAGACCAGATTTTATTTAAAGTTGACGGCAAATTATACTTCAGGGTTACAAAGCCTATGATTAAAAATTATGGCGAATGGGCTTTTGACAATCCTCATTATATTTTAGTGAATATGGCACTTGGCGGGGCTTACCCGGCAAAAATAAACGGTGTGAAAGAACCCTATTACGGGCTGCCCCAAAGTACAGTAAATGATATTATAGCAGGTAATGGCAAAACCTATATAGATTGGATTAAAGTTACCCAAAAACCCTGATTAACCTTATAAAGTAAATCCGCATGAATTTTTCAAAAAAATATACAGCAAAATTGCTGTTTTCAATATTCGTATTAAGCCCTGTATGGTTACAGGCACAGGAAAAAAAAGCACCACAACTTGGTAAAGCCACCGTAAAGGAAGTTATAGATGCCATGACCCTTGAAGAAAAAGTAAAAGTACTGGTTGGTACCGGTAAGGCCCCTAAACCTAAAACACCACCCGGTGTAAGTAGTGGCTGGGTACCCGAGCCTACTATGATTGGCCATACCGAAAAAAAGGTACCGGGAGCAGCAGGCAACTCTTGCGAAATTGACTGCCTTGGTATTCCATCGCTAACTTTTGCCGATGGTCCAGCCGGGGTCCGTATTTCTCCTAAAAGAAAGGGAGATACTATAAATACATATTATGCAACAGCATGGCCGGTTGGCACAATGCTGGCGTCTACCTGGAATACAGAGCTTGTAGAAGAAGTTGGCCGTGCTTTTGGAGATGAGGTAAAAGAATATGGTGTTGATGTATTACTATCCCCGGGAGTAAACATCCACCGTAACCCACGTAACGGACGCAATTTTGAGTACTATTCTGAAGATCCGCTTGTGGCGGGTAAAATAGCCGCAGCTTTTATTAATGGTATACAGTTTAATGAAGTTGGTACCTCAATAAAACACTTTGTTGCTAATAATCAGGAAACAAACCGTAATTACGTAAGCTCTACAATAAGTGAAAGGGCACTACGTGAAATTTACCTGAAACCTTTTGAAATAGCCGTAAAAGAAGCACAACCGTGGACGGTAATGTCTTCATACAATCGTGTAAACGGAAAATATACGGCACAAAGCACTGACCTGCTTACTACTGTACTTAGAGACGAATGGGGCTTTAAAGGTTTTGTGATTACTGACTGGGGTGGGGGATATAACTGGGTTGAAGAAATGCAGGCCGGTAATGACATGATAATGCCCGGAAGGCCAGACCAAATAGAAACCCTTATTAATGCAGTAAAGCATGATTCTCTTAAAGAGTCTGTATTAGACCGAAACCTTGAGCACATATTTAATGTGATGCTAAAAACTCCTACATTAAAAAAGTATGAATATAGTGATAAGCCAGACCTGAAAGCCCATGCTAAAATAGCATATAATGCAGCAACCGAAGGTATGGTGCTTTTAAAAAATGAAAACGCTGCGCTGCCAGTTAATAAAAGCATTAAAAATGTGGCAGCATTTGGCTGGGGTACCTATAACACACTTACAGGCGGTACCGGTAGCGGCGAAGTAAACAAAGCCTATGTAAATTCTGTTTATAAAGGCTTAACAGATGCAGGTTTTAAAGCGGATGAAAGCCTTAGGGCACTTTATGAAAGCAAACAACCGCTAAAAGGTGCTATTATTGACGCAGCAGCCATAGAAAATGACATAGCCATAATTACCATAGCACGTATATCTGGTGAGGGTTATGATCGCAGTATTGAAGATAATTATATGCTTACTGATGATGAAAAGGATGAAATTAAGCAAATAGCCGATGCCTTTCATGCTAAAGGAAAAAAAGTAATAGCCGTACTTAATATTGGCGGTGTTATAGATATGCAGGGCTGGCAGAATTTTGCCGATGCTATTTTGCTGGCCTGGCAGCCCGGCCAGGAGGCAGGGAACTCTATAACTGACGTATTAACCGGAAAAGTAAACCCTTCGGGCAAGCTTGTCACCACTTTCCCTGTAAAATACAGCGATGTACCTTCAGCTGAGAATTTTCCCGGACAGCCGGCAGAACGTCCAGAATTTGTTTTGTATGAAGAAGGTGTATATGTGGGCTACCGATACTATGACAGCTTTAATATAAAACCTATGTATGAGTTTGGCTATGGCTTATCTTATACAAATTTTGATATAAGTGGTTTAAAAATATCGAAAAAAGAAGTTAACGGTAACCTTACAGTTACAGTAACGGCAACTGTAAAAAACACTGGTAATGTTGCAGGAAAAGAAGTAGCCCAGATTTATATTTCTGCCCCGGATAGCACTATTGATAAACCCGAGCAGGAACTTAAGGCTTTTGGCAAAACGCGTTTACTCAAACCAGGAGAATCAGAACAACTTACATTTGTTATAACGGCTAAGGATTTGGCATCATATCACACTGACAGTTCAGAATGGATTGCCGATGCGGGAGACTATACAGTTAAGGTAGGAACATCATCACGTAATATTAAAATAAAAAATACTTTTACACTATCAAAACCAATTGTAGCCGAAAAAGACCACCCCTTACGTAAACCTGATGTTAAGTTTACCGAATTAAAACACAGTAAATAATTTTTTTAATTTTTATATCTGGAAACTGCCGTATACCGGCAGTTTTTTTATACTACTGAAAGAAATCCGTTTTGTCCGGTTTAATATTTATTGTATTATTTTAGCCGTAAAGATTTTAAATATGAATAAAGAATATGTACTGCTGTTGCTATTAGCTTTGGTGATACTTTCCTGTAAAAAAGAAGATAAAATTACCGGGCCGTCTTTTACAAAAGTAGAAGTAGATACTTTATTACATGACAGTATAAGTATAAGGGCCATAGTAATTGATGGTGATAAGGCATGGTATGCCGGCAGCAAAGGCAGGTATGGATGGGTGCCTCTTACTGAAGGTACAGGGTTTGTAGGTATTGCTGCTAACGACACTATCTTTCCGGAATTCAGGGCTATAGCGCAAACAGATGAAGATATATTTATATTACATGCAGGAACTCCGGCAAACCTATACCGTATATCTAAAAACGGCAAGTATACAGAGGTAGTATATACCGAAGAGGGAGAAAAGGTATTTTATGACAGTATGCAGTTTTTTAATGATAAAGAAGGCCTGGCCATGGGAGACCCAACCGATGGATGCCTATCGGTTATAAAAACGATTGATGGTGGCCATACCTGGAAAAAAATTGACTGTAGCACATTGCCTAAAGCCGTAGAGGGAGAAGCTGCTTTTGCAGCCAGTAATACCAATATTATAATACAAGGTAATAAAGTATGGATGGTATCCGGCGGTAAAAAATCAAGGGTTTACAGCAGTGATGATAAAGGTGATACATGGAACGTTTATGAAACACCTATAGTACAGGGGAGTGAAACTAAAGGTATATACGGAGCAGATTTTTACGATGACAGGATTGGATTTGCTGTTGGGGGAGATTATACTAAACCTGATGATAATTCAGCAAATAAAATTGTAACAGATGATGGTGGAAAAACATGGAAAAGAGTAGCAGAAAATAAAGCGTTTGGTTATGCCTCATGTGTGCAGTTTATGCCAGGTAGCAAAGGACATGAATTGTTAAGTGTTGGCCCTGCCGGGTTATATTATAGCTATGACGACGGGCAAAACTGGAAAAAAATATTTGATGACAACCAGTTACACACTTTAAAATTTGTTGATGCTAAAACAGTAATAGCAGCCGGCAATAAAAAAATAATCCGTTTAAAGCTAAAATAAGAGGGAAGCATTGCTTCCCTCTTCATAATAATACAAAACTAACCAACCTAAATCTCACGATTTATTTTGTTTATATTTTTCAAGGAGCTTTTGTTTAAAATCTTCCTCGGCTTTTTTGAGTTTCAGTATTTTTGCAGCCCCAATAACCGGCTTTAAATCAGTTACCAGTTTTTCACGTAATTCAAAAAGTTCCCTGTCTGCAGCTTCAAGCTTATTAAGATAGGCTTCAGCTTCTTTGGCAGACATTTTATCCAGGCCTACTTCATCAATACGTTTAATGCAGGGCTTCATTTTGTTGTGACGAATTTGGTATTGCTTACTTTCATAAACATTATAAATAGGCCAGAATTTTTCTGATTCCTGTGGTGTTAGTTCCAGTTCAGTAGTAATGTAGGATACTTTTAATGCTTTAATTTTTTCCCATTTTTCTTTTTGGGCAAAAGAGCAAAGCGAAAAAAGCAGCAGTATAGGTAAAAAAAGTTTCAGTTTAAGTTTCATGGCGTTATTCGCTTAAATATACATTTTCATTCAGGTAATTTTCAATAGCATCATCACTTATAGCAATAGATGACTCTAATTCTTCAATATCTTTATGGTTGAGGTGTTGCATCATATCATAAGATGTAAAATTTGTCTGGTACACCAGGTAATCTTCAATATCCTGACTGTTTGGTGCACTTTGAAATTTTGTATTTTTAATAAAGAATGCAATACCAACCAACAAAATAAAAATAGCAGCAGTTCTAACCCAAACAGGTAACCGCCTGTATAATGGCTTAACTACAGTTTGTTTTTGTGGTAATTGTTGCATCATCTTTTCGGTGAAGCTTTCAAAATAACCGTCTGGCACTTTAAAGCCAGAGCCGGTTTTTACATTATTATCAAGCTTAAAATTTTTCATACCTTTTAGACTGTATTATTACTAAATGGTTTAACCATTGTTTATATAATCTTCAATTTTTTTTGCTGCATGGTGGTAAGATGCTTTTAAAGCCCCTACAGAAGTGCCCAGAATTTCTGAAATTTCTTCATATTTTAATTCCTGAAAATACCGCATCTTAAATACCAGTTGTTGTTTTTCAGGTAAGTTTGCTATAGCCATTTGCAGTTTTATTTGCAGTGCATCCCCATCAAAATAATCATCAGACTTTAAACTTTGTATAGCATTTTGTTGCAGGTCTCCACTACTGATTCCGCTTTTCTTAGCTTTTTGGCTTAAAAACGTAAGCGCTTCATTCGTCGCAATACGATACATCCATGAAAATAGCTTGCTTTCACCTTTAAATTTAGCAATATTTTTAAAAACTTTAATAAACGTATTCTGCAAAACATCATCAGTATCGTTATGATCAATTACCAGAGTACGTATATGGCTGTACAATGGCCTGCTGTATTGATTTACAAGCCTTTGGAATGCCTCATTTTGTGTAGATGGGTCTAATATTTGTTTAATAAATACTTTCTCGTCGTTTTGCACGTGGCTTCTTTTATAAATAACGTCCGATTACTATGTGTTTGCTATATGCTAATATTGTGCCATAGTACAAGTGATAAGAAAATTCTCAGTAATTTATAAATAGTACAATTTACCCTAAAAAATAGCATTAACAGGCTTTGCAGGCCACTGTTACAACAGGATATTGTATTTTTGGTTTTTAAACACAAATATGGTTAAAACTGTAATATTTGATATGGATGGTGTTATTGTTGACACTGAGCCATTGCACCATGCAGCCTATTATGAGCACTTTAGGCACCTTAATATTGATGTTTCTGCGGAAATGTACGCTTCTTTTACCGGGCTGAGTACCATAAACACTTACCAGAAATTAAAAGAAACCTTTGCTCTTGAGCATGATATTGAAGACCTTGTTGGTTATAAACGAAAATTTTTTAATGCCATTTTTGATACACATGAGGCATTAGGGCTATTGCCGGGAGTACTTACACTTATACAAGACCTGTATGCTAACGGAATGCAGCTTGTTTTGGCATCATCTGCTTCAAAAGTTACTATAAAACGAGTTTTTGGGCGCTTTGAATTGCACCAGTATTTTACACATACCGTAAGCGGTGAAGACTTCCCCAAATCCAAACCGGACCCCGCTATTTTTATTGAAGCCGCAAGGCTTGCCGGAACCCCTGTATCTGAATGTATTGTGATTGAAGACAGTACCAATGGTATTAAAGCCGCAAAAGATGCCGGTATTTATTGTATTGCTTATAAAAGCGCCAATACAAAACCACAGGACCTGAGCCTTGCCAAAAAAGTAATTAACCATTTTGATGAACTTAACTACAATATAGTTCACAACTTAGATACAAAATAATGATTAAAAGTGTAATATTTGATATGGATGGAGTAGTGGTTGATACCGAACCACTGAGCCACAGGGCTAACTTCGCTTTTTATAAATCGTTGGGAATAGAAGTAACCGACGATGTGTATACAACATTCATTGGTAATTCTGACCGAAATATTATTCAGAAAGTGAAAAATATTTATGGAGTAGAAGCCCCTGAAGATGAATTACTTGAGAAAGGGCTTAAGTATTACTGTGAAGCTTTTGACAATGACAAAACCCTGGAGCTGATGCCGGGCGTGAAAAAGCTTATTGAAGACCTTTATAACAATGGTATGACAATTCTTTTGGCTTCATCATCATCTAAAGTAAAAATTGACAGAGTGTTTAACAGGTTTGGGCTTGATAAGTACTTTAGCCATAAAATAAGTGGTCAGGATTTTGAATTTTCCAAACCGCACCCTGCTATTTTTCTGGAGGCGGTAGCTAAATCAGGCTTTACAGCTAATGAATGTGTTGTAATAGAAGACAGCACCAATGGGGTTAAAGCAGCAAATGCAGCCGGGGTATTTTGTATTGGCTATAAAAATGATGAGCATTCCGTACAGGATATTTCACTTGCAGATATGAAAATTTCAGACTTTAGCCAGCTTGATTATGAGAAAATAAAAAGCCTGAAGTAAACATGAAGAAAGCAGTAATATTTGATATGGATGGGGTAGTGGTAAATACTGAACCAATTGGCTACAGGGCTAACCATCAAATGTATAAAGATCTTAATATTACCGTTCCGGATGAAGTTTATGCTACTTTTATTGGCGGTAGTGATAAGAACAATATGCAGAAGCTGAAAGACCTATATAATCTTGAGTATACCCGCCAGCAGCTTATTGACAAAAAATATGAATATTATTTTAAGGTTTTTGACGCTGCGGACGATCTTACCCTGATGCCTGGAGTACAAGAACTTATAAAAGATTTGCACAGCCATGGCATGAAACTTATTCTAGCTTCATCGGCGGCAAAAAGAAAAATAACCAAAATTTTTGACCGCTTTGGGTTACATCCGTTTTTTGATGCCGTTATTAGCGGAGAAGATTTTGAATTTTCTAAACCGCATCCTGCTATTTTTTTAGAAGCGGTTAAAAAAACAGGATGTACAGCAAATGAATGCGTGGTAATTGAAGACAGCGTCAACGGTATAGCAGCAGCCAAAGCAGCTAATATATATTGTATAGCGTATAAAAGCGGATTGGGGTTACCTCAGGATACCACTGCAGCAGATATACTGGTTACCGATTTTAAAGAATTAAATTACCAAAAGATAGCTATGATTCACTAACGGCATCTTTATATACTTTCAGTGCCCGCTCCCGGGCTTCTTTATGTTCTACTATAGGTTTGTAGTCTATTTCTTCAAACTCCGGTACCCATTTTTTTATGTATGCTAAATCCTTATCAAATTTTTTAACCTGCTCTGTAGGGTTAAATATCCTGAAATAAGGTGCTGCATCTACACCACTGCCGGCAGCCCACTGCCAGTTGCCTATATTGCTAGATTGCTCATAATCTAATAATTTTTCAGCAAAATAAGCTTCCCCCTTTCGCCAGTCTATAAGCAAATGTTTGCATAAAAAACTAGCCACTACCATGCGCACCCGGTTATGTATATACCCTGTTGTATTTAGCTGTCGCATGCCGGCATCTACAATTGGATAGCCTGTTTTACCACTGCACCAGGCTTTAAAATTTTCTTCATCGTTTCGCCAGTTTATAGTATCATATTTAGGCTTAAAAGCTTTAGTAACGGTATTGGGGTAATGCCATAATATCTGCATAAAAAATTCACGCCAAATGAGTTCTTTTAAAAAAGTATTTTCTTTGGCACCAGCTGTTTTTTTTACAATTTCACGTATGCTTACTGCCCCAAAGCGCAGATACGGCCCCAAACGAGAGGTGCCATCCCTTGCAGGGAAGTTCCGGGTATCTTTATAATTATCCAATAATGGGGCATCAATATCAAAAGGTACCGGTGTAATATCAGATTCTCTAAAACCAATATCCTGCAACGCTATATATTTATAATTATGGTTAAAAATAGTATCTGCTTTTATTTCATGATGCTGCTGTGTAAGATTTATATTTTTAAATTTTTCCAGCCATTTTTTGCTGTATGGCGTATACACTACATAGGGTTCTCCATTATCTTTCAGAATTTCAGCTGTTTCAAAAATTACCTGGTCTTTAAAGGTTTTTAGTTCAGCATTATGTTTTCTAAGCAATTTTTCAATAGTTTCATCCCGTTCACGGGCATAAGGCTCATAATCCCGATTAGCATACACCGCAGTGATATCATGTTCTTCCAGCAATTTTTTAAATACATTTTCAGGAGTATCATAAAATACAGCCAAAGCGCGTTGGTGCTTTTTAAACGTGGCCTGCAAGTCATCCAGTAAGTTGCTTATAAAGGTTACCCTTGCATCATCCTCAGGTAGTTCTTCCAGAATGTTGGGGTCAAAAATAAAAATGGGCAATACTTCCTCTCCTGATAATACAGCATTATAAAATGCTGTATTATCATTAATACGTAAATCTCGCCTAAACCAGTGTATTACCATTAATTTTGCAGTTTATATTTGCCAAACAATTCAATCATCTTTTTCTCACGATACCTAAAAATTTCTTCAAGTTTAGGCTTTACTATAAACGGATGTGCCAAATTGCCCAAAAAACCCATAGGTAACTTATAGTGTACAATATCTTCCATCTCAGTACCACCAGGAATTTCTTTTAAAAAATGCTTATGATGCCAAAAAGCGTAAGGGCCATAGCGCTGTTCATCAACAAAAAAGCTATTTTCCTTTACATGAGTAATTTCGGTTACCCATTGCAGTTTCATACCAAACAGCGGTGTTACAGTATAGGTAATAATTTGTCCTGCAAACATACTACGCTCATCACTAGAAAGCGTTTTGAATCCCATTGAATCAGGTGTAATTACGGCAAGGTTTTTGGGATTTGATATAAACTCCCACACTTCGTTAACGGGTGTCGGAAAGTTTTGTTTTCTGTGAAGCGAATAAAGCATCTTTTATAATTATTTATAATTGAAAGTTAAGAAACATAGGTTATAGATTCGCACTGATGCATTATAATTTTAACCTTTTTTAACAGATGTAATTTTATTAATGACTAATTTCGCTTTTCAATAATTTTATAAAAAAATCTAATATTACTATGAAAAAAATAGTGTTATGTGTTGCAATAATGTTATGTTTTATAACTGTAGGCAATGCCCAGATACAAACGCCTTTAGTGAGTCCGAAAGCGGTAGTGGAACAAATGGTGGGACTTACTGACATTAAAATTGAATATTATCGCCCTAGTGCCAGGGGCAGGGCTGTATATGGAGAATTAGTTCCATTTGGACGTGTTTGGCGTACCGGGGCAAATAACAATACGCTTATTTCATTTAGTAATGATGTAAAAATAGGTGGCAAAAGCCTTAAAGCTGGTGAATATGCCTTGTATACACAGCCTAAGGCTGATAGTTGGGACATTATCTTTTATACTGATACCGACAACTGGGGATTACCAGAAAAATGGGAAGAAAGTAAAGAAGCATTACGTGCAACGGTTAAGCCTGAATTCTTAAATCGTAAGGTTGAAACGCTTACCATTGGTATTAACAACCTTGATAATGATTTTGGTTATCTTGAAATTGCATGGGAAAAAACCATGGTAGCCCTTCGTATAGATGTGCCTACTAATGAAATAGCTATGAAAAGTATAGAGAAAACAATGTCTGGCCCCGGCCAGGCAGAGTATTATGCTGCGGCACAATATTATTACCAGACAGGGGGAGATTTAAACAAAGCGTTAACATGGGTTAACGCAGCTGTTGAAAAAAATGAGACTGGCAAAGATATACCGTATTATATTCTACGCCAAAAATCGCTGATACAAGCCAAACTTGGTGATACAAAAGGAGCCATTGAAACTGCTAAACTATCTCTGGCTGCTGCTGAAAAAGCCAACAATCAGGATTATGTTAAAATGAATAAAGATTCTATACAGGATTGGAGTAAAAAATAAAATAGTATTATTTGTAAAAAAAGCCCTGAAAAAAGGGCTTTTTTTATGCTATTTGTTCAGGCTTTGCATGGTTGGTATTATCTATTGTCTCAATAACCAGGGAGAGTATTATGGCCATAGAGGCACCAATAATGTTGAGCCATAAGTAACTCACAATTTCGGCGTACCAGATAATAATTACCATAATCTGTGTAATGAGCGCTCCCCAAAACATGGCCTTGGCTTTTATATATTTAATATAAAATGCTACAAGAAAAACACCCAAAACCGTTCCGTAAAAAACAGAGCCTAAAATATTTACTAACTGTATCAGGTTTTCAAATAAGGTACTTAGGCAGGCAAATAATATGGCAACTACACCCCAAAATAAAGTAAACAGCTTTGTGGCATTTACATAATGTTTTTCAGATTTTCCCTCTTTATTTCGTTTATAGATATCTATAGTTGTAGTAGATGCCAATGCATTGAGCCCTGATGCAGAGGAAGACATTGCCGCTGAAAAAATAACGGCTAATAATAACCCAATAAGGCCTTTAGGTAAAAAATTCAATATAAAATAAAGAAATACATAATCTTTATCATTTGTTTCGGCATCGTTATCCACTTTTTTTATAAGCACACGGGCACTTTCCCTAAGCTCTTTTTCGCGCGTGTTAAGTGCTACCAGGCGGTTGTGCAGTTCTTTATTATCATAATCCTGATGCAGTTGATTAACGTAAAGCATGCTGATTTCTTCCTTCTCACTGGCTACATTTTTAAGCTGTGACTCAAGATTTTTATAGTCACTTTTGTATTCCGAATTTTCTATTAGAGCTGTATTATTAGGGTTAAAATGCAGTGGCGCAGCATGAAACTGAAAAAATACAAATACCATAACACCGATAAGCAATATAAAAAACTGTACAGGTACTTTTAAAAATCCATTCATAATCATACCCATCTGACTTTCTCTTATTGAGCGTCCTGATAAATAGCGCTGCACCTGGCTCTGGTCTGTACCAAAATAAGAAAGCATAAGGAAAAATCCGCCTGCTATACCGCTCCAAATAGTGTAGCGTTTTTCGGGGTCAAAAGAAAAATCAAGAATATTAAGCTTATCATTTGCACCAGCAATATGCAATGCATTGCTAAAACTAAGTTCATCCGGAAGGCTGTCTAAAATAATAAAAAAGGTAATAGCCATGCCGGTAATAATAACGGCCATTTGTTGCTTGTGCGTAGTATTTACGGCACGTGTACCTCCGGCTAAAGTATATATTATTATGAGTATGCCTATTGTAAAATTCATTGCGGTGAGATTCCAGCCTAATAGTGATGATAGTATAATAGCCGGAGCATAAATAGTTATGCCGGTACCAAGCCCACGTTGTACTAAAAATATTAGTGAGGTAAGGGTTCTTGTTTTAACATCAAAACGCTGCTCTAAAAATTCGTAGGCTGTATATACCTTTAATTTGTGATAAATAGGTATAAAGGTGACACAGATTACCACCATAGCCAAGGGCAACCCGAAATAAAACTGCACAAAACCCATACCGTCATGATAAGCCTGACCGGGAGTGGATAAAAAGGTTATGGCGCTGGCCTGTGTGGCCATAACTGATATGCCAACTGTCCACCATGGGGTTTCGTTATTCCCTAAAATATATTCATCTACGTTTTTACTGCCTTTATTTTTAAGCGTACCATAGAGTACTATAAATAATAATGTGCCGCAGAGTATTACCCAGTCCAGTAGTTGCATGCCCTAATTGAAAATTTGCATTATAAAATAAAACAGCACTATATAAACCACATTTAGCAGCAATAACAGCGAATAGCTTTTTTTCCACGATGATGGGCTTTTCATAAGTTGCACGTTCTTTTATTATATAGTAAAACTCTTTTTTTATAACATTGTTACAATAGCTATTTGCCTACAGCTATAAGGTTAGCCATAAGCCTGTACGCTCCGGATACCCCTGCCGGTAATTCTCTGAAAAAACTCAGGCCGGTATAAATATAATATCCTTTACCGTAATGGGCTACTAAAAGGCTCCCTTTTTTAGCTTTTTCACCACTATCTGCAGATGATAATACAGGCTCATAATGCTTATCCCATTCATCTGGATAGTAAAGCCCCTGCTCCTGAACCCAACCTTTAAAATCGTTCTCGGTTATTTTATTAGGATAATTTAATAGCGGGCTGTCCGGGTTAATAAATTTTATTTTTGCATCTTCATCTGTAACCCTATCCCGAGAAATGCGAAGCGGGTAGGGGCCAACATCTTTTACAGAAAGCATACCGGTAGTGTTATACTGTACCAGCATTGTGCCGCCATTATAAACATAATTTAAAAGTATCTGTTGCTTGTATGCAAGCCCATCCAGCACATTATAAGCCCTTATACCCATAACTACTGCATCAAAAGCTTTAAGTGTTTCTGCAGAAATTGATTCCGGCACTAATAATGAAACTTCATATCCCATTTGTTGCAGGCTTTGGGGAACATTATCTCCGGCGCCCATAATATAGGCTATTTTTTGGCCTTTTATTTTTAAATCTACTTTGGCGAACTTAGCTATAGAAGGTAACAGTACCTGCTGCGAAGCGATATGCGGATATGCAATTATTTCCTGTTCACGGTCATATTCTTTTCCATCAATATAGGCCAGGCTTTTTGCAGTAGCTTCCTGTGGCGCAGGTGGGGGGGTAACCTCAAAAGTAACTATGGATTCGCTGCCTTTAGTAGGCAGGTCAAAATCTATATACTCAGGAGATATGGTCCAGCTTTTTGGTAAGTCTAATTTTAATTTTCCCGTACAGTTATTTATACCAGACTTAATTTTTACATTTATTAAACGTGTTTTATCATCAGTAAACAATTCTACTTTGTTTAATATTTGTGTTGTTACAGCAGGTATAATATCAAACGGCTGATAGGTTTCACCCTGTACAGGATCATTATACTTATAGGCTACTGTGCGTTCAAAAGGTATGTTTATACCACTTATATTTACCTGAAAATTTACCTTAAGTTGGCGTATAATATCAGCTATACCTATTTTCTGCTGGTCAGAAACCTTATACATGCCGGATGTACCCTCTTTAGTAAGCCAGTAAGGCGAAGTGTAATTAAGGTTTTGTGGCAGCTGTGCTGCAAAAGTTTCATAATACCCTACATTATTTTTTAAGTCAATATTTTTATCTACAGCTTTATTGCCCGGATTTAATTGCAGTGTTACCAGCTTCATAGGGATATTACTGCGGTTTATAGCTTCACACTTAATATTTATGTTGCTTCCCGGTGTGGCGGATTGTTGTTCAGCTACAGCTTCAATATAAAGGCCTGCGCAGTTAGCTATTATGTCAGTAATTTCATTGGTTTTAACCTCTTTCCAGTATTCATCATCAAGCGCCTGTATTTGTTTATATACTGCAGCCAGTGCGGTAACAGAAGCAGCAGGATTTGCAAGATCAAATTGTTCTGTAATTTTATCTATAGCAAGCCCTATTGCAGTGCCTCCCTTAACGCGGCTCCATGAGGTGTTTATGCCATCAAAAATATTTTCTCTGTCTTTTAAATCATTCCCTTTAATCAATTCAAGGTATTCCATATCATCACCGCGCTCTCCTGTAACGCCAAATCCCTGAGATTTATGCCTGCTACGGCTTAAGGCAGCTATTTCCTGATTTGATTCTCCCAAAAGAGGGTAGTAAGTACCTGTAGAAAGATGAATGTATTTTGATTTGTCTGCTTTTTCAAAATTTTCCTTACCTCCAAAAAACCACCACGATAAATTAAAAAATACCCTTTGCGGCTGCCATACTGATGTATATTGTAACTGACTTCTTTCATAATCAGGGTCATTGGCAAGTGTATAGGCTTCCTGGGTGAGCATAGCGGAAGAGGTATGATGCCCATGTGTGCTGCCGGGTGTGCGGTGGTCAAAACGGGTGATAACAACATCCGGCTTAAAGGTTCGGATTACCCATACCATATCCTGCAATACCTCGTCTTTATTCCAAATCTTTAGCGTTTCATCCGGTAGTTTAGAATAACCAAAATCATTTGCACGGCTAAAAAATTGCTCACCTCCATCAATTTTACGGGCCTCTATAAGCTCCTGTGTACGGATCACGCCTAAAAGTTCCCTTAACTCATTACCTATGAGGTTTTGCCCACCATCTCCACGTGTAAGTGCTAAATAACCTGTACGGGCATGTACATCGTTAGAAAGATATGAAATTAGCCTTGTATTTTCATCATCCGGATGTGCTGCAATATAAAGTACAGAACCCAGAAAATTCAATTTTTTAAGCTTATGGTATATTTCAGATGAAGTTGGTTTATGGGGTTGTGCGTGGCAAATACTACCTATAATGAGAAAAATATATATGAGGGCTTTATATGCAGGTTTCATTTGCTTTGTCTTAAATTAAGTTTAGTTCCGAAAGTGGGTAATCTCAGCAAAAGTACTCAAATATTGATAGACTTTGTCTACCGGTAGCCCTACTACATTATTATAAGAGCCTTCTATTTTCTGTATGGCAACAAGGCCAATCCATTCCTGAATTCCATAGGCGCCTGCCTTATCAAAAGGCTTATAATTATCAAGATAGAATTTTATTTCCTGGTCTGACAATAGGTTAAAGGTCACTTTTGTGGTTTCGTGTAATACATGCTCCCCATGTTGATGTAGAAAACAAACCGATGTTATTACCTCATGCGTGTTACCGGAAAGCGACTTAAGCATGGCAAAGGCATCATCATAATCTTTTGGTTTGCCCAAAGCCTTACCATTATGCCATACAATAGTATCGCTGGTTATAATTATTTCTTCCGGATTGTGGATGGGTATGTGAGCCTCCGCTTTTAGTTTTGCCAGATAATCGGTTATTTCCGCGCCTTTTAATTCAGGAGGGTATACTTCTTCAACATCTTTAAGGCGTATCTCAAAATCAATATTAAGTTCTTTAAAATAGCGCTGTCTTCGCGGAGATCCTGAAGCAAGTATAATTTTATATTTTTTTAATTTATCCCGTAACATTAAGTTTTATATTATAGGTTATAACCGCTATAGATAACAGGCTGAACAGTGCTACAAAAAACAATACTTTTTCAAGATGCACAAAATCCTTCGGGGTTGCGGCAGTCCATAGTTTTATGTGGTAATAAATAAGCGGCCCAGCAATAAATACAAGTATATAGGCAAAAGCATAAAGCAGGTTAGTGAGGTACATATCTGTATATACCAGTAATAAAAATGGCAAAACCAATGAAACAAAGAAAATTATTTTAGTTGTGCGGGAACGGCCCAACACAATGGGTAGTGTGTTTAAGCCTTCGTTATAATCGCCATCGGTATTAGCAAGGTCATTTATTATGCCGGTAATAAGCGCTAATACAAAAATAAAAACACTATAATCAATAAAAAGGCCCAACAGGGTGCGGGCCATTACTTTATCTGAAAAAGCTACCGAAGGGGAGAGGTCAAACGATATAATGATGAAAAATGGCAATATAGACAGTAAAGCCGCTACAATGTTATTTAAAATCATTACCTGTTTAAGGCTGGTGGCATATATATAAAACACGGCAGCGCCTACAATAAATGCTCCTGTAAAAAAAGGTTTACCAATGTAATTTGCTATATATAGCCCCGATAAAAGGCCTATACCTGTAAGTATGAGGTATATATTAAAAGCTTTGGATTCAGGGATGTCAGTCTGTTTGCCTATCCCCATTACATTATTTACAAAGAAGCCCCCTGCTGCAATAAAAACGCAGGCAACAATTAAAATAAAATAATGCATTGTATTTAATACAGAACTGTAACCCGGTTGTGTTTGCAGTAAACCGAATTTAAAAACCAGCATACCTACAATCAGTAGTAATAAATATTTTATATTTATGTATTTGAGTATCTTCATGTTTGTTTTTAAAATTGTAGGTTAGTCATAACGGGCATTAAAATGTTCCATCCATTTCCCCTGAACTTTCATCACTTGTTCTATAACATCGCGTACACAGCCTGTGCCACCCGTTTTGTGAGATATATATTTGCTTATTTCTTTTATTTCCGGGCTGGCATCCTGTGGGCATACCGGCAATGCTACTAATTGCATTACATAATAATCAGGAATGTCATCGCCCATATATAATACAGTATCAGGATTAATACTGTATATGTCTGTAAATTCTTTAAAAGTTTCTACTTTATCGGGCACACCAAGATAAATATCAGTAATTCCCAGGTTTCTCAGCCTGATACGTACCCCTTCGTTACTACCTCCGGATATGATACAAACAGTATAACCATTTTCAATTGCTGCTTTCATAGCATAACCATCGCGAATGTTCATATTACGAAGCATTTCACCCGTGGGGGAAACATGTATAGTGCCATCTGTAAGCACACCATCCACATCAAAAATAAATGTGGTAATATTATTCATTAGTTCTTTATAACTTTTCTGCATTTGCTTGTATTGATTGTGAAAGCAGGATATAGATTTCCCTTATTTTTTCGTTGGTTAAAAAATTTACGTGTTTTTGAATTGTTAAAATATCATTGCGTATGGCGGGGCCTGTTTGTGCTTGCGTAGGAGGTAAGTCTTGTATTTTAAATGCTGTTTCCTGTATAAGTGGTTTTAATATATCAAACGGCAGGCTATTATCGTCACATATTTTTGAGCCAATCGTATACATGTGGTTAGTAAAATTATTTACAAATACGGCGGCTACATGTAATGCCTGCCTTTGCGCACTGTTTACATTGTAAACATTTTTACTAAGTTTTGATGCCAGTTCTTTTAGGATAGTATAATCGGTTTCATTTTCAGCTTCAAGGCAAAACGGTACCGTATTAAAGTTGATTTCCCTGTTTACTGAAAATGTCTGTAACGGATAAAATACACCACCACGGTTTTTATTGTCGATAGCTTCTAAGCCAAGACTCCCGGATGTATGTACCACAAGTTTATCGGTAAAATTTAATTGGGATGATAATTGCATTACAGCATCATCTTTTACGGCTATTATGTATAAATCAGCATCAACAAGGTTAGTAATATTGTCGGTAATCTGTTCAGGAACCAAAATATTATCAAGCTTTTCCGGATGCCTGGAAAATGCCTGTAAAAGCAATACGTCCGGTACTGCCTTAAGGGCTTTTATAAGGTGTTGCCCTACATTACCGGAGCCTATAACCACAACTTTTAACATGTGGCTAATTTATAAAAATAAATATTGTTTTAAAACAATAAGACTATACTGATGGAGCATAATAAATTATGCCTTACTATTTTCATTTACCAAAAGTTGTACATGGTCCTTAAGCCTGTCTATAAGCAGGTTCATCATACGCTTATTCAGGTTTGATGAGTTTGTTATATATTCTTTATATTCATCTACAGTAAAAAATGCTATAACCATACCTTTAAGCGCATTCCTGAATTTTATATCCTTGTGTATAACGTTATCAATATATTGTAATTTTTTTTCTGTGGAAAGGGTAAAAAAATGGCCTTTTTGTTTTATGGCATAATTTATAAAACTCTGGATAAAAAGATCGTTTTGTAATTTTAAAACCGGACGTATAGTTTGGTTTTGAAAAATTTCTTCTGCTGAAGACTGCGGGTGTAATTCTCCAAGTACATTGCCCCTAAGGGTAAGTATTCCTTCATCTCGGGTGTTCATTTTTATATTCTATTGGTTAGAATATAAAGATAATAAAAAAACCCCTGCTTTAAAGCAGGGGTTTTTACTATATATAATAACTTAATTATTATTTCAGTATAAATGTTACACGTCTTACTATTTGGCGTGCATAAGGTGAATCAGGGTTAACAGATGAATCTTCTCCATTACCAACTATATTTAGCCTTGAAGCTTCAATACCTGAATCAACAAGTATTTTCTTAACATTTTCAGCCCTGCGCTGAGAAAGTTGTTTGTTGTACTCGTTATTACCTACTTCATCAGCATAACCAATTACATCAGCACCGGTACTTGGGTTTTCTTTCAGGTATTTTACAAGGAAGTTAATACCGCCTACAGATTGTGCATTAGGCATATCTTTGTTAAAATCAAAATAAACATTAACATAGCCGCCATTTATTAGCTTAGCTAAATCAAGACCCATCTGACTCCTCATTTCGCTGTTGTTTTCGCTAACTTTAGATTCAACGTATGATTCAAGCTCATCAGGCACACCATTATTATTGCGGTCTATAGTTCTACCTTTACTGTCTACAGCTACACCAGTAATTGTATTTGGTTCAGCATCAAGATAATCTGGCACACCGTCTTTATCTGAATCGTCCATCATGGTTTCAAGTTCGCCAATCCTGTTTTCAAGCTCTTCAAGCTCATCAGATTTTTCATCTACATACCAGTCAGCATGTTCTTCATGTTTACCTAAATAGATGTTGAAACCAATTGTAGCGTGGTAAAGAGTACTGTCAAAACCTTGTTTTCCCTGACGATCGTATTCATTACCATCCCATGTTCTTTGTTGACTAAAGTTATTCAGCATTGTAAAGTTTGCATCAAAAGCAATACGGCGCGATATTTTATACTTAGCACCTATACCCATTACTACGTTTCCTAAACGGTCGTTATAATCAATATTGTCACCTTTAAGCACAGATATACCAACTCCTAAATGTGTATAAAGGTTAAGGCGCTGTGTCCATGTTTGAAAATCAAGTACCCTGCCAAGGTTTATATACGCTTGTAATGTACCACCCATAACATTGGTGTCAAAATCACCACGGCTTATATCATCTTCCTGGAATTTGTCATAATATCCTTCTAACTTCACACCGAATTTTGTATTAAACATATACCTGAAGCCTAAATTAGCGTTAAACAGGTTTGTTGTTTTCATGTGATAGCCTTCAGTCATTGGGTTTGCGGCTTTATTAAAACCACCTCCAAAATCGATTGAAAATTTGTTAAAATCGTTTGCACCAGACTCCTGCGCACTTAGTGAGGTAGTGGCAAGGCCCAGAAATAATAGGGGGAGTACAATTTTCTTCATAATAATTGTTTATTGTTAGCAGTACTAAATAATTTCGGGTAAAAATAGTAAATTTATTTTAAGAAAAATAGTGTTATTTTTAATCAATTTTAAAACAAAAGTAAAAAATGTTTTCAATAATCAATCCTTTTAATTCAGCTTTTTTAGCTGAACACCAATATTTTACTGATCAACAAGCTGAGGCAAAGATAGCAATTGCTCATAATTCATTCTTTAAATGGAGGTTAAACTCTGTAGATGAGAGGTTAAATTTTATTAAAAATTTAAAATTTAGCTTAAAAAAAAACAAAAAATCCTTGGCGGAGTACTGCACTAATGAGATGGGAAAACCCATAAAGCAAAGTATTGCAGAAGTTGAAAAATGCGGTTTGTTGTGTGATTTTTATTTAGATAATGCAGGAACATTTCTAAAAAGCTATAAAATAACTACAGATGGCAGTGAAAGCTACGTTACCCATGAGCCTCTTGGAGTTATTTTGGGGGTTATGCCATGGAATTTTCCGTACTGGCAGGTGTTTCGTTTTGCAATACCGGCAATAATTGCAGGTAACACTGTTGTAGTTAAGCATGCCTCTAATGTGGCTGGGTGTGGTAAAATGCTTGAAGAGCTTTTTATTGATGCAGGTTTTCCCGAAGGTATATACCAAAATTTGCTTATATCCGGCAGCCAGGTAGAAGCTGTAATCAATAATCCGTTAATAAAAGCAGTTTCTCTTACGGGTAGCGAAAAAGCTGGTGCGTCAGTAGCATCTGCTGCGGCAAAGAAAATTAAAAAGGCGGTATTGGAGCTTGGTGGCAGTAATGCACTTATTGTATGTGAAGATGCCGACCTGAATGACACTATTCCTATTGCGGTAAAAGCTAGGATGCAAAATACAGGGCAAAGTTGTATTGCTGCAAAACGTTTTTTGGTACACAATAATATATATAATGAGTTTATAGAGAAATTCACAAGCGCCGTAAAAGAACTTAAAAGTGGCAACCCAATGAATGAAGATACTGATATTGGCCCATTGGCGAGAAAAGACCTTGCTGAAGATGTGGAGAAACAGGTTAACAAATCAGTAGCAATGGGAGCTAAAATAGTTATTGGAGGTAAAAGAAATGAAGCGTTTTATGAGCCAACCGTACTTACAGGGGTTACTAAAGATATGCCTGTTTTTAAAGAAGAAGTATTTGGCCCGGCCGTGCCGGTATTGTCTTTTAATACGTTTGATGAGGCAATACAACTAAGCAATGCAACCGGTTTTGGGCTTGGTGTTTCAGTTTTTACGGGTAATATTAATGATATTAAGCAAAAAATACACTTGTTTGAAGAAGGGGCAGTATTTATTAATGCCATGGTTAAATCAGACCCTGCCTTGCCTTTTGGCGGTGTAAAGCATTCCGGCTTTGGGCGTGAGCTTGCTGAAAATGGTATTAAAGAATTTGTAAACGTAAAAACGGTATATATTAAATAGGGCAGGGCAGCGGTATTTTTTCTGCCCATTCCAACGGTTTGGGCAGAGAGTCTGCCGAAAATTCGATATGGATAACCCTGCGGTTTTTATCGTTTGTTGTTTTAGAAGAGCTGTGCATAAGCAAGGGTTTCATTAGCATTATGCCGCCTTTTGATACTTCGCATACTACTTCATTATCAATATTGATTTTATTTTCCAGCCTTTTAACTCCCTTGAGGTGGGATTTAGGTAATATTTTTAAAGCTCCGTTATTTATATCAGTGTCATCAAGATGTATTCGCACAGTATATATATTCTCAAGAATGCTAACAGGTGGCTGCACTCCATAATAACCTTGTTTTACTGTCCAGGGGCCAAAGCCGCTAATTTTATTTTTATTTGTTACTGAAATACTCAAGTCCTGATGATAAGATACAAACCAGTTTGATTTTCCGGGTTTATCAAAATAAATTGATTTAATAATAAAAAAATTATTACCAAAAATGGTGCTTATCAGGTTTTTAAAACTCTCATTAAATAGTATAGGTAATGCTTGTGGTATTTCAATAAAAAAAGTTCTGATTGCAAAAAGATTTTCTGATTTTCTAAATGATGGTGTTGTAGCATCAGCTTGCTGTATTATTTTTAAACAGACTCAATTTCATCATTACTATATATAGGTTTGGTTATTGCGAAACCATTATTGTCTAATTGAAACTTCAGCGCATCACTATTCATAAATCACCGTAATTTTTTAATAGTAAACAATTCATTATGGTCTTCCACTTTCGGGTACATCCTAACCGAATACGAGGCATCAAAATAAGAGCGATATTTTATATTACGTTTTTTATGCTCGTCATTTAATGTCATTGTATTAAAAAGTATAAAACCATTTATATTAAGCAGGCTATTTATACGGTTTACAAAAAAATCTTCAAATAAAAAACCGGGCATTTCTGCATCCTTAAAAACATCTATAATAATAAGGTCATATTTTATATGGGTTTTAAGCACAAAATCAAAGGCATCATCAATCACTATAGTAAGGTTTTTTACCTTATCAAGGCCAAAATATGTGTTGGCCAGAGAAATAATTTCAGGGTCTATTTCTACCCCGGTTATAGCTCCCTTAAATTTAATTTCCTCGGTTAGTGTTTTTATAACGCTACCACCTGCTACACCAAGTACCAATACTTCATTAAATCTGCGTATCCTTTCAAATCCTATATAAGTAAGGCCTTTGCGCAGTATGCGTTGCAGGCTGCCGTAAGAGTAATTGGTATTTTTAGAGTCTAATACAAGTTTGCCATAATTTAATGTTACTTCCAGCCTGTGGCTGGTTAATGATTTTTTTTTGTAAATATTTATAGGTACCAGGTAGCTTAAAATTTTTTTCAGCATATAAAGCCTGTATATTTAATATTAAGAACAGTTTAACTATTTGTTGGGCTTTGTTAACAAATAAACAGAGTAAATTTATATTATAAAACGAAATAAGTAATAGACGTTACGTTTTAAAATAATTTGTGTTTGTTTTATTGGTTAATGGCCCCGGTGTTTGACTTTTTATAAAGTACAAGCCGGGGTTTTTTATTTAGGGTAAATAATTTTTAAAGGTACCATTTTTATAAAAAATAACAATACGCTCTATTTCAAAATTTTGATCTGTCTGAGATATTTTATCAGAAGATATATTTTGAGGAGTGTTTATTACGGCATCATCATTATTTTCCAGAAGTACTGGTTCACTAAACAAATCCTGTTTGCTATTACTTATAGTACTGTTATTATTAGCAGGGGGGGGCGTGTTTTCCAAATCGCTCTTAGGAAAACTTCCCTTACCTAATAGGAGCCAATATAAGTCTACCTCAGGAAAATTCTCTACAATTTTTAATACAAAATCAAGGCTTGGATTGTTACGCCCTGATAACAGATGTGATAAACCGGAACGCTGCACATTAAGTTTATCTGCAAATGCAGAAGCCGATAAACTATAAAAATCCAGTATTTCTTCGAGTTTTTTTATGAAAGAATCAGTGTTTACCATTGTAAACCAATTTAAAATAATTGAAACGATTACAAATGTAAATCATATTTATTTACTAAACAAACATATATTAATAATAGAAGCTATTATACAAAGTAATTGTTTATTTGAATAGATTTAATTTACTGATTTTTATATATTTAATATATTACATATAGATGTATTTATTATTCAGGGTAAAAAAGTAATAACAAAGATTACAAGTGTAACAAAAAGAAAAATTACTACAGTTTACATTTGTAATATTTAAGATGTTTACTTTTGTAACAAATATATTTATATCAAAATGATTACAGATTTAAACACTTTATATGATACCCATAAACAGCAGGTGCTTGAAGGAAGATATATTACCAATACTGATATTGAGCCTTTATTAGATAAACTCAAAGTTTGTTGTGAGATAAAAGTTGCTGGGTATTCTGTACTTAATAAACCAGTGTATAGTATCAAAGCAGGAGACGGAGATTGTAAGATATTTATGTGGTCTCAAATGCATGGAAACGAATCAACCACCACTAAGGCCATTTTTGATTTTTTAAACTTCTTTATAAGTGACAACGGTATTGCGAAAAAATGGCGAGAGTATTTTACCTTTTATATACTCCCTATCCTCAACCCGGATGGCGCTGAGCTGTATACACGGGCAAATGCAAATAAAATTGATCTTAATAGAGATTCTGTAGCGCTTTCGCAACCAGAAAGCCGCATATTGCGCAAAGAATTTGAATTTTTTAAACCTGATTTCTGTTTTAATATGCATGATCAGCGTACTATATTTGGTGCAGGGGATACCGGTAAGCCGGCAACTGTATCTTTTTTAGCACCTGCGTATAATGAGGAGAGAAGTGTTAACAGTGTAAGGCAAAATGCAATAAATCTTATTGTGGCAATGAATAAAACTTTACAAAATTATATTCCGGGCCAGGTAGGGCGTTTTGATGATTCGTTTAATATTAACTGTATTGGTGATATGTTCCAGTCGTTAAACGTACCAACAATTCTTTTGGAGGCAGGGCATTACGCCGGAGATTATGAACGAGACATTACACGTAAATTTATATTTTTTGCATTATTTTCAGGATTTTACTCAATTAACGAAAACGTTTTAGTTGAAAATAAAAACACAGATTATTTTGATATTCCTCAAAATAAGGTGGTTTTTTATGATATGATATATAAAAAAATTAAAATAAATTATGAAAATAAAGAAATAATTACGAATTTTGCATCACAATATAAGGAAATGTTGTTTGACAAATCTGTAATTTTTCAGTCTATAATTAGCGAAATAGGCAATTTGGAAGGATTTTATGCACATCAGGAATATGATGGAAATGGCGAAGAATTTTTGAGTGCAGATGGTAAAAAATATCCTGTGGCTGGAGAAAATGCGGATTTTTTTATTGGACAAGAAAGAAAATTTATTAACGGCAAAGAGGTATAGTAACATTCCTTATAATGTAACTGGCTTTTCACCTGATTATATATTATAACCTTAAAGAACACATTATGAGTAAATTTCGTTTAGATGAAGTTGATCATCAGATTTTAGATATGCTGATAGACAACACACGGGTGCCGTTTACCGATATAGCAAAAAAACTACTTATTTCTGCGGGAACCGTACACGTAAGGGTTAAGAAAATGGAAGATGCAGGTATTATACAAGGTTCATCTCTTACACTTGATTATGAAAAACTTGGTTATTCATTTATAGCTTATGTAGGTGTTTTTCTGCATAATACATCTCAAACCAAATTTGTGTTAGAGCGTATTAACGAAATTCCTTATGTTACAGTTGCACATGTTACCACAGGAAAATTTAATATATTCTGTAAAATAAGGGCTCGTGATACAAAACATGCCAAAGAGGTGATCTTTCTTATAGATGATATAGAAGGTGTGTACAGAACAGAAACCATGATATCGCTTGAAGAAAGCCTTAACGATAAAAAAAGGCTTATGCATACCATATTTAAAGATTTGTAAGATTTTTTATAAAAACATTAATACCCTCAGGCTTTCAGGCTGAGGGTTTTTTTATTAATTTCAACAAAAAAATAATATGTATCCCACAACCAGAATAGAACGCTTTAATGAAGAGGTGCAGTTAAAGTACCAGCTTTTCAATAGTATTTTTATGACCCTGCCTTTCAGGGAAATAGATAATACAGGTGTCTTGTTGCCTTTGTTTTCAGAAATATGTGAAGAAGGGTACAGGCAGGGCAAAAACCCCGAACAGATATTTAACGGTTTTGCTGAAAAGTATCTACAGGAAGCTGATGAGCAGGAAAAAATAGACCTCATGTTTCGTTTTATACAATACGTAGAAAGGCAAATAGTGCTTTTTGACGCTATTGAAGATGCGGCATTCTCTAAACTACACCATCTTGAAGGTAGTGGTTCTATTAGGGATAGCAGGGAAAAAGCAGAAAACAACGGACTAATGCCCGAACTGAGGGAATTTTTATCTGATTTTCAGGTAAGGCCTGTGCTTACGGCGCATCCAACGCAGTTTTATCCGGGGTCAGTTTTAGGTATTATTACCGATTTGACCGTAGCTATTAAAAATAATAATCTTGGAGATATAAAAAAATTACTGGCACAGTTGGGCAAAACTCCTTTTATAAAAAAAGAGAAGCCTACACCTTATGATGAAGCAGTAAGCCTGATCTGGTATCTTGAAAATGTATTTTACCAGTCTGCGGGAGATATTTCATCTTATGTGCAAGATGCTATCTATAAGGACGGAGCGCTGAAACATCCCGTAGTGGCATTGGGCTTTTGGCCAGGGGGCGATCGTGACGGTAATCCTTTTGTTACTACAGAAACTACCGTTAAAGTAGCCGACAGGCTGCGTACATCAGTATTAAAATGTTATTATAAAGATATACGCCAACTTAAAAGAAAACTAACCTTTAAGGGGGTTAATGATAAACTTGAAGATATAGAGGATAAATTATATCGGTCTGTATATTATTCTAAAGGTGAGATTTTTATCACTCTGGATGAGCTTAAAAAAGCGCTTAGCGAAATACGTGAATTATTAGTAACGCAACACCAATCGCTTTATGCTGATGAGTTGGATGGATTTATTAATAAAGTTAACCTGTTTGGTTTCCATTTTGCCTCATTAGACATAAGGCAAAACAGCCATATACATGACAAAGTTTTTGAAGATGTAATAAAATCTATAGAGGGCGATAACCCTGAAATAAAAGGCTATAAAGGTTTTACTGATGATGAAAAAATAAAAGCATTGGCATCAATTAAAGGTAATATAGTTCCCGAGGATTTTGAAGATGAAAATACCCGTAAGACGTTAGAGAGTATTTTAGTTATTAAGAAAATACAGCAGCAAAATGGTGAACTGGGGTCTAATAGGTATATTATCAGTAATAATGAGAGCGCACTTAATGTGCTTGAATTATTAACATTGTTTGGTTTGTTGGGCTGGAAAAATCCTTCAGTGGATATTGTGCCACTTTTTGAAACTGTGGATGACCTGGAAGATGCAGGCAATGTAATGACGTTGCTGTATGAAAATGAGAAATATGGAGCACATTTAAAAAGCCGTGGCAATAAGCAGCATATAATGCTTGGCTTTTCTGATGGTACTAAAGATGGTGGCTACCTTATGGCTAACTGGGGTATTTATAAAGCTAAAGAAAACCTTACACTTGTGGCGCGTGAGCATGATGTAAAAGTAGTGTTTTTTGATGGACGTGGTGGCCCGCCGGCCCGTGGTGGTGGTAAAACGCATAAGTTTTATGCTTCACTGGGTTCAACTATTGAAAATAACGAAATACAAATTACCATACAGGGACAAACAATAAGTTCTAACTTTGGTACGCTGGATTCCTGTCGTTTTAATTTAGAAAACCTTATAAGTGCGGGTATAACCAATGGTGTATTTAACCGTGATAAAAAGCAGTTTAGTTTAGAGCAGCGTAATCTTTTTGATAAACTTGCCAGCCTTAGTTACGAAAAGTATATGGCTTTTAAGGGGCATCCTAAATTTTTACCTTATCTGGAAAAAATGAGTACACTTAATTATTATTCCAAAGCTAATATAGGCAGCAGGCCCTCTAAAAGAAGCAAATCTGCCGAACTTGATTTTAATGACTTACGGGCTATACCGTTTGTAGGTTCCTGGAGCCAGTTAAAACAAAATGTACCCGGATTTTTTGGTCTTGGTACTGCATTGAACCACTTTGAAAACAATGGGGAGTGGCAACAGGTAAAAGATTTATATGAAGATTCATTGTTTTTCAGGACATTGATTGAAAATAGTATGATGTCGCTAACAAAATCATTTTTTCCGCTTACAGCCTATATGAAAGAAGATGATGAATTTGGAGAATTCTGGCAGATAATTTATGATGAATTTCTTCTTACACAAAAGTTACTGCTTAAAATATCAGGCTATGAAGAACTGATGGAAAATTACCCCGATGGCAGGGCATCTATTAAAGTTCGTGAGCATATTGTATTGCCTTTGCTTACAATACAACAGTACGCCTTAAACCGTATAAGGAAAATGAAACATAATGGTACTGATGATACACTGCTTGAAGTGTATGAAAAAATAGTTACCCGGTCTTTATTTGGTAATATTAATGCAAGCCGTAATTCTGCGTAAAAATGAAGGTAGGTGACTTAGCTCATGATGAGCATGCCCCCTGGCATAAAGATTATTTTAATCTTATAGATGAAAGCTGGAGTCTGGTAGAGGAAATGGAAGTTAGCCTGCACAATTTTATACGGTTTGTGCAGGATATACCCATGGATAAATATGATTACCGATATACTGAAGGCAAGTGGACCATTAAAGAAATTATTCAGCATGTGATAGATGCTGAACGTATATTTGCTTACAGGGCGCTCCGGTTTTCCCGTAATGACAAAACCCTGCTTCCGGGGTTTGATGAAAATGCTTATGCAGTTGCTAACCATGCTAACGAGCGGCATCTGCAAAGCCTGCTAAATGAACTTTCTATGGTTAGGCACAGTAATATTGCATTGTTTAAATCATTTACCCCTGAAGATTTTTTAAAGAGAGGAACAGCTTCCGGATATGTTATAAGTGTGCGTGCTCTGGGTTTTTTAATTATAGGCCATCAAAACCATCATATTAAGGTGTTTAACGATCGCTACCTTTAGTTTTTGTTTAAAAGCAGTCTACTCTTTTTAATACCTGAACAGATGTGTTGTTTTTATCTTTATAGCTCCAGATGCCATTACTTTTTTCTACTTTTTCACCATAAAATATTGTAACGGTAGAGTCTTTTAATATAAAATCTAATTCTTCTTTATATTCCATTCCCTCGGCTTTAGAATTTGCAATAGCGGTGCCTATAGTATCCTTCAGTACGCCTTTAAATGAGCTTAATTTTTTATCTTTTTCATACGGTTTCCAGTTAAAAATGCCTTTTACGCTGTCGCCATAATGCTCTATCTCAAAAATTATACTGTCTCGTATAGATTCATTATTATGTCCTGCTGCTGCCTCAGTTACATTTAAATAACATTGTTTTGTGTTGCCTAATACCGTTTTTGCAGGTTGCTTATCCTGAGGTACACTATTATTTTGCTCTTTGCTATTTTTGCAAGCGCCAAAAACAATGGTGCATATTGCCGTAAATACAATTATTTTTATGTTGCTCATAGATGTTTTTTAGTAAAATTAAAGCGTTTAAAACAAAAAAAGAACCTTTTTAAAGGTTCTTTAAGTTATAATAGCAAATACTTTATTTGCCGCTACTCATTATCATCGTCTGGTTCTTCATCGGCAATTTCAAGATCTTTTAATGCATCAAGATCATCTGCTGGTTCATCAACCATATCGTCATCTTCAAAATTCTCAATTCTGTCAGCAAGTTTGGTGCTCACTTTTACAAGATAAATGGTGTCTTCAGTTCTCACTTCAACGGCTTCAATGGTTTCATTTTTAGCATTTTTAAAGCGAATAATGTGAGAATCATCATAACCATCAGGAAATTTTTCAACCAGCAGGGTTAAAATTTCGTTAGTTAATTTAGCGTAGTCAACAATAACTCTTTTCATACAGTTAATTATAAATCTAATAAGTAAGCAAATATAAGTGGTGCAACTATTGTCGCATCGCTTTCAATAATAAATTTTGGTGTATTAATATCCAGTTTTCCCCATGTAATTTTTTCGTTTGGCACAGCGCCGGAATAAGATCCATAACTTGTTGTAGAATCTGATATCTGGCAGAAATAGCTCCAGAAAGGCACATCATGCATCTCCATATCCTGATACAGCATTGGAACCACACAAATAGGAAAATCACCTGCAATGCCGCCGCCAATTTGAAAGAAGCCTACGCCATTATCACTGTTTTTTGTGTACCAGTCTGCCAGGAAGGTCATATATTCTATACCACTTTTCATGGTGCTGGCTTTTAGCTCTCCCTTAATTACATAAGAGGCAAAAATATTACCCATAGTACTGTCTTCCCATCCGGGTACTATAATAGGCAGGTTTTTTTCAGCTGCGGCATACATCCAGCTGTCTTTCAGGTCAATTTCATAATATTCTTCAAGAACACCACTTAGCAGCATTTTATACATAAATTCATGCGGAAAATAACGCTCGCCTTTTTCTTCTGCTTCTTTCCATATTTTGTGAATATGCTTTTGTAGCCTGCGGAATGCCTCATGCTCGGGTATACAGGTATCTGTTACACGGTTAAGGCCCCTTTCCAGTAAATCCCATTCCTCCTGTGGGGTAAGGTCACGGTAATTAGGGACCCTTTCGTAATGAGAGTGTGCCACAAGGTTCATAATGTCTTCTTCAAGGTTTGCGCCTGTGCACGAAATAATCTGTACTTTATCCTGGCGAATCATCTCGGCAAATATTTTGCCCAGTTCTGCCGTACTCATGGCCCCGGCAAGGGTAACCATCATTTTTGCGCCATCCTCTAATTGTTTTTCATAAGCTTTGGCAGCATCTACAAGTGCCGCAGAGTTAAAATGCAGATAATATTTTTCGATAAACTGGCTTATGGGTCCTTTACTCATCTGTTATGTGTTTGTGCGTGTAAATATATATAAGTTTTTATTTTTTTCCTTTTCCGTACCCTAAAATATTAAGCACATCTTCGGCATTCTGCTCTTCAGAGAAAACTTCAGTGGCTAAAAAGCCATTTTCGTCACGGTCTATCAATACATGTTTTGGCTGTGGTATAAGGCAGTGGTGCAACCCGCCATAACCCCCAATTGATTCCTGGTAAGCGCCGGTATTAAAAAACCCAATATACAATGGCTTGTCTTTGTTATATTTTGGTAGGTATATGGCACCAAGGTTTTGCTCCGAGTTATAATAATCGTCACTATCGCAGGTTAGCCCACCTAAAAGTACCCTCTCATACTGGTCATTCCACCGGTTAATGGCCATCATTATAAAACGTTTGTTAATGGCCCACGTATCAGGTAAGGTAGTAATGAAAGAAGAATCTATCATGTTCCATTTTTCCCTATCGTTTTGTTGTTTCTGATATAATACCTCATAAATGGCACCAGCACTCTCGCCAACAGTGAATGAGCCAAATTCAGTAAAAATATTCGGGACCTCTACATCCGCCTCATCACAGGCAATTTTAATCTGGTTTATAATCTCACTCACCATATACTGGTAATCATATTCAAAATGCAATGAGTTTTTTATAGGAAACCCTCCGCCAATATTAAGGCTGTCTAATGACGGACATTCTTTTTTAAGGCTTATATATACTTTTAAGCATTTTGATAGCTCATTCCAGTAATATAGGGTGTCTCGAATACCGGTATTGATGAAAAAGTGTAGCATTTTAAGCTCCACATTGGGATTGTCATGAATCTGTTTACGGTAAAACGGGACAATGTTGCGGTATCCAATACCTAACCTTGAAGTATAAAATTCAAATTTGGGCTCTTCTTCGGCGGCAATACGTATACCTACTTTAAATTTGCCTTTTATTTCATCCTGCAACAGGTCAAACTCTTCATAATTATCAATTACAGGTATAGTATTGTCATGTCCGTTGTTTATAAGGCGGGCAATATTTGTAATATATTGGTCGCGCTTAAAGCCATTACACACTACAAAGGTCTTGTTATTTATTTTTCCGCTTTCAAGCAGTTTTTCAACTATGTTTATATCAAAAGCAGACGAAGTTTCAATATGGATATTATTTTTAAAAGCCTCGTTCATTACATATTCAAAATGTGAGCTTTTAGTGCAATAACAGTAATAATATTCGCCTTCATAATTATACTTTTCACGCGCAGCCCTAAACCAGTCTTTTGCTCTGCGAATATTGTTAGAAATCTGTGGCAGATAGGTAAATTTAAGTGGTGTGCCGTATTGTTCTACCAGCTTCATCAGGTCTATATTGTGCCAAAGCAGGTGGTCTTTATTAAGGGTGAATTCTTCTTGTGGGAAATAAAAAGTCTGGTCTATAAGGTCAAAATATCTTGTATTCATGTTAAGTTATTAGGGGTGAGGAATTAAGTTATAAAAAGCAAATAAATAACTAATTATCAAACCCTTATGTTGGCATAAATAATTGAAAGTTTTTCACGGCCCATACCATTGCTCAACAGGATATTGGCTATTACACTTTTTTTAAAATGTACAACAGTTTTTCCTGTATGTACAAGAATTGGATATAGTATGCGGTATACGGCGAAAAACGTGTTAAAAACTACTTTCATCACAGCAAATGTAAAAAATAATGCAGCGTATTTAAAAACAAAAACCTTAAAAAAATGTTAGTTTTGATAATCCTGAAAGGCATTGAATATCAAACTATTTGATAACTGTTTATCAACAATTGTTTTTCCTATTCCGTTAAGTAAAACAAATTGTACCTTTCCCGCATCATTTTTTTTGTCGTGAGAAAGTAATAAAATAATCTCATTTATATCTTCATTAGTAAAAGCTACACGGGGATAAAAACCTGTAAAGGCTTTTTTAATTTCTTTATACTCATTTTCGGATAGTAAACTAAGTTCCTTAGATAAATACGCCTCTGTAACCATACCCACTGCAATAGCTTCACCGTGCAAAAGTGTTTCTTTATTAATATTTGCAAGGCAATATGATTCCACAGCGTGGCCTATAGTGTGCCCAAAATTGAGGGTTTTACGTATGCCTTTTTCGGTGGGGTCTTGTAATACTATATTGTTTTTAATTGTAACAGAAGTATAAATAAGGTCTTCAAGATCTTCTGTTGTAAGATCATTAAGGTTATTTAGTTTCCACCAGTATTCAGTATCGGCAATAAGGCCATGTTTAAGCATCTCTGCGAGTCCGGAACGCATTTGGTTAGCAGGTAATGTATTAAGGTATTCCTTGTCAATCAGCACAGCAACCGGATTAATAATGATACCTACCTGGTTTTTTAGCACACCGAGGTCAATACCTGTTTTGCCTCCAACAGATGCATCAACCATTGCCAATAGGGTAGTGGGGATATTTATAAATGCTATACCTCTTTTAAATGTAGCGGCTACAAACCCTCCCATATCGGTAATTACACCACCGCCAAGGTTAACCAAAAGGCTTTTTCGGTCGGCGCCTAAATCGGTGAGCGCCTGCCATAATTCAGTACATGTAAGAATGTTTTTATGCTCTTCTCCCGGCTCAATTTCTATAATTTCAAAAGGAATATCCGTAGCCAGATTTGCCAGGAATTGTGGTAGGCAATATTGCGACGTATTAGAATCGGTCAATACAAATATCTTAGAGTAAGGTGTTTGCGATAAATGTTGTTTCAGGAAAGTATAGCAATGTTCCCCAAAAAAAATATTGTGCCCGTTTGTTTGTATGGAATGCATGAAATATAATTTTACTAAAGGGCAAAATAAAGTAATTTATTATGGAGCAGTAATTATATTTGCACAAATTTTGGAAATAATGGAAAAAATCTTCGACAATACTGAAGATGCCTTTGCCTTAAAGAGCGATACGGAACTGGATAGGGCTTACTTTTTATTTAAAATGATAGCATCTGAGCCTTTGGTAAAAATAGGGACAGCTGTAACTAACTTTGCTTTAAAGGCGCACCTGCCTGTTGAAGGCCTTATACGGGCTACTGTTTTTGACCACTTTTGTGGAGGTACAACAGAAGAAGATTGCTTGCCGGTAGTGCATAAAATGTATACTAAAGGGGTTTCATCTATATTAGACTACTCTGTTGAAGCAAAAGAAGAAGAAGAAGAGTTTAATAAAGCACTTAAAACAACCCTTAACACTATAGATTTCTCTAAAGAGCATACCGCTATACCTTGTGCTGTTTTTAAACCTTCGGGATTTGGTCATTTTGATCTTTTTGTTAAGAAAGGCGAAGGAAAACCTTTTAACGAAGCTGAAACGGCAGAATGGGATCATATTGTACATCGTTTTGATAAAGTATGTAAAGAAGCTTATAACGATAATGTTGTATTGCTCATTGATGCTGAAGAAAGCTGGATGCAACATGCTGCTGATGAAATTGTTGAAACAATGATGATGAAGTATAATAAGGAAAAGGCTATAATTTTTAATACACTACAAATGTATAGATGGGATAGGCTTGACTATTTAAAAAAGCTTCATCAAAAAGCTTTAGAGCAAGGGTTTTATATAGGAATGAAGGTTGTACGCGGCGCTTATATGGAAAAAGAGAATAAACGCGCTACGGAAATGGGTTATCCCTCCCCAATATGTGAGAACAAGCAGGCCACTGATGCAAATTATGATTCAGCAATTTCCTATATGTTACAGAATCTTGATAGAATGAGTATTTTTGCAGGAACTCATAATGAAGAAAGTAACTATACTCTTATGAGATTAATGAAGGAAAATGGTATTGCAAATAATGATAGCAGGATATGGTTTGGCCAATTATTTGGAATGAGTGACCATATTAGTTTTAACCTTGCCAAGCACGGATATAATGTTGCTAAATACCTGCCGTTTGGCCCAGTAAGAGATGTAATGCCTTACCTGATACGCAGGGCAGAGGAAAACACTTCTGTAGCAGGGCAAACCAGCAGGGAGCTTACCCTTATAAGTACAGAACGTAAACGTAGAAAAACAGACTAAATTATTACTATGAAATTTTATCAACGGCTAGCATATTACCTTTTAGGATTGTTTATAGGCAGTCTATTTTTATATTTTATTTTTAACAATAAGCAAACCGAATTTTGTTATTTGCCCAATTGCAGGGTTTTGAAAGATATAAGAAATAAAAAAATGGTAGTGAGCGACTCTGCCCAGGTGAAATTGAACCAGGACTGGGTTACTATGGATGATATAACCAATACACTTACTTATGGAGACGTTGATTTTTCATTAAGTAATAAACCCCAGAAAGGTGGTGGAAAATTATATGTAATAGAAGGACGTAATGCTAATAATGAGGATATTATAATTCACATAATAAATTTTACCAATAAGGCAGAATTAAAAGATATAGTTCACCCTTAAAAATATTTATAAAAAAGCTTGTGGATACAAATACTAAATGTATTTTTGCACTTTCTATACGGAACTGGTTACAGTGGTATAGCAAAACAATAAGGGCGATTAGCTCAGTTGGTTCAGAGCACCTCGTTTACACCGAGGGGGTCGGGGGTTCGAATCCCTCATCGCCCACTAAAATCTAACTTTATTTTTTATAAAGTAAGCTAAATCACAGAAAACCTGCACTTTAAGAGTTGCAGGTTTTTTTTTATTTTATCCCTGTACAGTCGAAATTTTGGAAAAATACATGGCCTTTTATGGCGCTTTTGTGGCACATTGAAGGGGTGAGCAAATGTGCCACAGAATGTAAATTAAGATTTTGATTATCAACTGATAAGCCTGCTTAACATCTTGTTTTAAGGACGCTATAATTCTAATTTTATTAACTTAAAAATGTTGAATTATGCTAGCAGCAAGTTTTGGGATGACCTTCTTTCTGAAGACCCCGCGAAAAGAGACCAATGAGAAAATGATTTACCTGAGGATTACCGTTGATGGAATCCCCAAAGAAACCTCCACCAGGAGAAAGTGGGATGCCACTCGATGGGATCAGGGTAAAGAGCGTGCCACAGGAAACCGGGAAGATGCCCGTACCACGAATTTCTTTTTAGATACCCTACAGACAAAAATCCACCAGTACATTAATGACCTGATTAATCACGGCAGGCCTATTACAAGCCAGAAGCTGATGGATTTTGTATTAGGCAAGTCAACTGACAAAGCGATGATTGTGGAAGAGTTTCAGTTGCATAATGATGAGCTTCTCGCTTTGGTGAAAAGAGGCGAATATGCCATTGGTACCCATACACGGTTTGAAATATCCAAAAGACACCTGAAGGAATTTGTCCGTTTTAAATACGACGTGCAGGATATGGATTTTAGGGAACTGAACTTTGAATTCATTAAAGACTATGAATTTTATCTGAAGACTGTAAAGAATATCAGTAATAATACAGCAGTGAAGTACATCACCAACTTTAAAAAGATTGTATTGAGAGCTATTGATAAAGAAATTATCTCTAATGATCCCTTTAAACGGTTTAAGGCTAAAAAAGTAAAAGTGCCTAAGAAACCATTAAGTAGTTATGAATTGGCACTAATTGAAAATCATTTGTTTTCCACACCTCGCCTGGCACAGATCAGGGACATTTTTGTTTTCCAGTGCTACACCGGACTGGCTTATATTGATGCTTTTAACCTGAAGAAGTCCGATATTAAGATTGGCATTGACGGAGAGATGTGGATTATTACAGAAAGACAGAAAACCGGAAGCAACATCAACATTCCACTATTGCCGAAAGCGAAAGCGATTATGGAACGTTACAAAGACCATAAGCTTTGCCTGGAGCGTAATTCTGTATTGCCGGTAACCTCCAACCAAAAGATGAATGCCTACCTTAAGGAAATAGCTGAACTGTGCGGTATCGAAAGCACATTAAACACCCACAAGGCCAGGCGTACCTTTGGAAGCACCGTAACGCTCAATAATGATGTTCCTATCCATGTAGTGAAAGAACTCTTGGGACACCAGTCGGTAAAACAGACTGAGGAATATGCCATAACGGAGCAGCAATCCGTTGGAAGGGAAATGAAACAGTTGCAGATGAGGCTAAACCAAAAAACAGAACTCCCCGATGACCCGATGGCTGCTAATGTTTTAAAGATGCAGCAAGAAATTAACTCGCTTAGAAAACAGCTAGAGATTACCAGCGAGGCTAAGCCTGAAATCAAAAGTGTACTTAGGATATGTAAATAAGGTTTTCTACAATTGTTGCCGCACTGCGGCAACAATTGTAAACTACACTTAATCAATATTCTAAATTGTCTCATCACTGATGAGACAATTACAAAAAACGGGAACTTAAAATTTATAAACAACAATGTAACCAAATTGGTAACATTTTAATATATTTGCAATGAGGATTATTGCTGTAAAAACATTAAAAGAATTCTGGGAGCAATATCTGGATTCTGAAAGGCCGCTGCAATATTGGTATAAGGATGTGGAGGCTGCTGATTGGAATAACCCAAACGAACTAAAGAACCAATTTGGCAATGCGTCAATACTGACAAACAAACGAGTTGTTTTTAATATACATGGCAATACCTACCGGCTGATCGTAGATATTGAATACCGTTTGAAGATAGTATTCATAGTCTGGATAGGGACACACAAAGAATACGATAAGATTAATGCAAAAGAGATTAGCTATGTTAAGACTGATAAAAAATGATGCACAACATGAAGATACCCTTTCGCGTATCTACGAATTGATGCAACTTGATTTGCAACCGGATACTGAGGAATCAGACGAATTGGAAATCCTTTCGATGTTGGTTAAAAAATATGAAGATGAACATTATCTAGTCCCAGAGCCTACGCCTTTAGAAGCTATAAAATACAGGATGGAGCAGATGAATATTTCAGATGCCGAACTTTCCGAAATTTTAGGCGCACGTTCTCGCAAATCTGAAATCCTGTCCGGTAAAAGAAAACTTAGCCTTTCAATGATTCGGGCTTTAAAAGAGAAACTAAATATATCTGCGGATATATTGATACAGCTTTACTAAAAGCATCAAGTGTTTGAATATGATTATTTATAATTGTCGCCATACTTCGGCGACAATTTTTTATTAAACATCGATTCATCCAGATTCAAACGTATGTTTGCAATTCTTAAACAGTGAGCGAAATACCCACACCATAAAAGATTGCAATAAATGGAAAAGTCGGTTAAATTAGTACCTGGATCATTCCTTTGAAAAGATTAGTCTTCGGATTCTTATTGGTTACCGGAGTGAAAATCAATCTCTAATTGGTTATTATTTACTTGAATTGAAGAAAGTTTAATAAGTTCATAATTGCTTTCTTCAACACCAATTTTGTTGAGTACTTTCTTGTAGCCTTCAATACTTTCATTGCTATAATAAGATACTATCCATTTTGTGTCCTTTTTGGTAGAGTCGAATATTTTTTCAAAGTAAGGCAAATCTACTGGCGACATCGAATGCCCAAAGACAAATATTGTTTCGACATCCGTTAGTTTCGAAAAGAAATTTTCATTATCTGCAATTATTTTTTCAGTTGGTTTATGCATATCCGTAAAAAACTTCATCAAAGAATCTTTTCCCGAGTCGTATGGATAATCATAACTTTGATGTTCCTCATACCAATCCTGCAAATATTCTGGATCTAAATCTTCAGGTGGCTCAGGTAAAACTTCTTCAAATTCTTTAGGGTCAATTCCATGACCTAGAATTATATATTCGCAATCTGAATTCGCACAATGGTGAATGTAATTGATTGAATCCTTTGGAATTCCATAAACGGATTCTAGGGTTTCAGTATAGTTGAAATTTAGATATAACGCGTCGTTTTCTAATTGCACTTTCGACTCTAGTATGTCGACGGGAATTTTTACCTTTAGGATAAAATTTCTAAATTGATTTAATAATCCATCTGTTAGAAGGTCTTTTATATCTGTTACAACGCTTTCAAATGTATGCCAATCGCGGTCTCTGAAATCTTCGCTTGAGATGTTAGGTAAATAATCGGCATTATCTGATAATATTTCACTAGCATCTAAATATGCCAAATTCTCTTCAAATTTTGCCCATAAATCATCCTCATCTTCAGGCAGTGATATGAATTTCTCTAATAAATCATACAAATCTCGATCTTTTTCTTTGAGGTACTCTGCAAACGCATAATAGCTGGTTTTTAGTCCGTGATGGATGTCAAAGCCATTTCCTATAATATAGAGTTTCTTCATGGATTTTGGTCGGTTTTTATTGTTGGCAGCCAATAACGTATGGTCGCTAATGGCAGTTATCTAAGGGATTTCAGTCAAAACGTGTGGCTTACAATTTTCATATATTTCTTCAAGCGCCTTTAAGACCTCGGCCAAGTCAAACGATTCACCTCGAAAAACCAAAGTATTGTTGAGTGAATTATAACCACGGTGGCTATTCCCCAATCCAGACATGGAGGGATTCATTGCCAAATCAACATACACACCTCCTGAGCGACTTTGAAACCATTCTTCAATTCTCTCATCGTAATGTTCAAAATGATTGCGGAACTTGCGGCTAGAGAGAAGATTGTTTTCCTCTACTTTGAGTAATTGTCGTAACCTTTCACCTCGAATTTTATATTTATGGCTTGGCCAAAGGATCTTGGAAACATTTCCTGCAGCTACGAGTATAGACTGGATGGAACACCAGACTTCAATACGGTCAAAAGTGTTGCTGGTTTCTTCTAACCGTTCGGAAGCTCTGTGTGCAATTTTTGACTGCAACACAACCTCTCCTATAAAAATCAGATCATGAAATTCCATTCTTAAATAAGATTTCGATAATTATACACTTAAACGATATGGGCTAGAATTTCAGTAACTATTTCTGTAAACGCTAAACCATGTAATTTTCATGGCGACACCCGGACTCTGCGCTATATCTTTCCGTGAAAGGATGCCGCTGCTATCCCTGTCGCGGACAACAAAGAGGCTTTAAATTTATCAGTTCTACTTAAAATTTGTAATTGAAGCCCAAGGAATATACCTGGTCATCTTTTGCATCAAAGGGAAGCCTTCCCGTGGCATAACTCACATAGAAACCGGAAGTAGACTGCAGTGCCATGACAAAATAATTTATGGTACTGAGATTAGCGTCTTTGATTTGCCTTGGCGCATCGATTTCTTGATACAGTCGGTAATTTGCGTTAAAAAAAATATTTTCCTTATTAATTCTGGAAATAAAAGTCCTGAAGCTTGTCTCAAACTTGAATCTTGGAAAAGGGTCAAGGTCTCCAACCAAATTGTCCCTTACCGTATCCTTATCTGGAATTACGTAATCACATCCAAACTGTACTGTTGGAAGGGTTGAACCATATGCCGTTATAGTTTCATCAGTTCCTGTTATCCATCTTAATAAAGCAAATGGGTAGTCAAATATATTGAACTTTGACAATGGATCTTCAGTATTCCATGCCTTGGCACCAAGATCGACTATTAAACCCGGCGTAAATTGTGTCTTGGTAAAATCCTGATTCGATTCGAAAGCAAATTTTGGTGAGAAAGCGTAATAGTACTGGTTGGATAATTTTAGGTTTTGCCCGAATTCTTCCCATAATGCAATGGCTTCCTTGCTCTTCATATCCTTAATTTTCACAAGCTTGAAATCTATTTCATTTAGTTTTGTGAAAATTACGGAATCGTTTTGCTTGGCCACGCCGCCACTAAAATGGGCATAGCTGTAATTAACTTTTGTTTCTAAAAAGTTGTTTGGGTTGGCATCTCTATTTATTGCAACGTTCCCTTTTGCCGAGAGCCCAAAAGTGTGTGAGATTCTGTGACGATCCTTCTCGATGAACTTGGCATAATCAAAGTTGAAGTCATAGCTAAAACCTAATGAGGTAGTAGTGCTATCCTTAGATTGAAAAGTCTTGAAAGTAATATTTAAATCGTTCAGGAACTTAAATTTGCTGTCCTCACTGATGTAGCTCTGCTTGATAAAGTTTTGCCACAAAGTGTTATAGAGTTCAGGATTTTTTATAATGCCGTCAACGGCATTCTTAATTTCATCTTCACTTTTATTTGCTGCTCTTAATACGGTGACCAAGTCATTTATTTGCTTATCGGAAATTTGGGCATAGCCGGAAAAAGAGATAAAGAAGAAAAGAAGAAGAACTAGGTAGTGTTTTTTCATGGTTCTGGATTATTGATTTGACAAAGTTGATTCTCCCCAGAATTTGTACGCATCATCCACGGCTTTAGCCAGATCCTTTACCATCTTCTTACTATCAGTAAGGACTTTTAAGATGCTGGCTATCGCTTTTGTCCTGTCAATGGCGTTTTCATATTTGGCCCCACGGCCAATCCTGAAAACGTAGTCCAATTGATCCGCAATAATTGTTGCTTGTTGTTTCCTGAATTCAGCACTTCCTAATGTATTGTAAAACGTTAGTTCGCTCATGGGTAATTCTCCGCTATCATCAAAATTTGTAAATAGCTGCTGCATGTAATAAAGTGTAGACCACAAAGTTGTGCAGGCCCTGTTGTTAGGTGACCAATCTGCCATAGTAGGTTTGTTTGATGTTAAACTTGAGTTTGAAAGTTATAATTCCATTATCGGTTAAAAAATACCCAAGAATAGGTATTTTTAATCTCAAATATAAAAAGTTTTCGGTAATTGGATATAGGTATAATTACCTGATTTTGAATGATGTAAATTTACGTAATTAAGTATGTATAACGTTATTTCATTCACGACTAAATGCACAAATTACCACATTCTAAGAACTTAAAAATCTGACTTCGAATAAATATATTCAATTAGCCTAATCGAGAAATTCATTATTCACATTATGATAGTAGTGCAAAAGAGTATGTTCATGAACGGTAGCGCACACAAAGCATGCTCATAATTTGATTTGGTTTGCAAATGATGTACGTTCCTAATAATATGATTGTTTAGTACTACGGAAAGCCGGTTGAATTAAGGTATCATGATTTCCACTTCACTTTTGTACCCAGGATGATATGATGGAGTGTATTTAATAATCCCTAATTCTTGAAGTTCTTTTAAATACTTATGGTAAGAAGGAAGTGTTTTGATATGTGAAAGTGCCATTAGTTTTCTCCTACTCACATTAATGGTTTTGGATTGTTTTTGTCTTGCAGCTAAAGTTAAGATAGCTGTTAGGAGCGCAAAATGCCAGACGTTGAGCCTGGCATCATTTTCCAATTTGGAAAGATGGTTATGAATGGACTTTGTTTTCATAATCCATCAGTTTTCCGTAAATAATTTTTCTAAATCTGCCCTGTTGTAGTAGTAGGAGCCTAAAACCTTTTTAAAGCGTACCTGCCCGGTCACCCTCAAGTTTTGTAAAGAACCTGCCGACATCGTCAGCATTTTTTTGGCAGCGCGGCTTTTAAGCCATTCTACTTGGTCATCTTTTTTAATCTCGGGTTTTAATTTACGAATCTCGTCAATAATCATAAGGCTATACTGCCTTAAATCGTCTTTAGTTACATGCTCGCTCATAATTCACCTTCATTTGTAATTCGACATTTTCTAAGAATGTTGCCTTTCAGCAACACGTAGCAAATAAAATTACGATACAGGTTCGGATTTATCATAGTCAAAATTTACCCATAAAACGCTTCTACTTTCAATGTATTAGATTTTAGTATTTTTAAGAAAAAAAACATGATAGAACATACACCATCACCAAAGCATATATTGGTAGACCTGCTTGCTATTCAATGCCAGTTAAAGACATTGTTTCCTGAATCAGAATACGAGGCTATAGTCGCCTTCCTTACCGCAAAAGATTATTACAACGACTATGAACTGGCTTACCCCACACTAAAAGAAGTCGAAGTAGGAACCGGATTAAAGACAGCATCATTGCGGAAGTTTCTACTTGAAATGTATGATAAAATATTTAACCCTGAAGCAAATCTCAGGCTTGACTTTGGCAAAACAGAGATTACTTTCTATCTGAATAACTATAAGATTTACGGACAGTTTGTTGTCAATGATATAAAGCATCTGCCCCGGGTTGGTGAAAAGGTAGAATTGCCATTTGTGAATGCCAAGGTTAACTCCAAGCATTTCTATGTTGAAAAGGTGGATCATACTTTTGAAAACAATACTCAAAAGATTCTCTTATGGCTTAAGAACGGCTTCTATAACTCATATTGGGAATTTAGAAAAGATGAAGCACTGCTTAAAGGGGAGATTAGCTTAAATGATGAATATGCACTATATGATTTTCAACTTAAAGAGAAGCTTGGATTACCTACTTAAAGCGTTACTATCTTGAATTTAAATTATCCGTATCTTCAGGCTCATTTTCTTTAAGCTTTAAATGCAGTTGATGGCATTTATCCAATATCTGAAATTCTTCCATCGGCATTAGATCAAGAGCAATTTTAAGGACGTCGGCAATCGTAAGTGCCGAAGCCATTTTCCTGTCATTGCCGCTTTCTTCCATGACATACAAGGCAGTCATACATACTTGAATGATGTCCATAACGGCTAGATTAAGATTGCTGTAGCTGCTAAAGAACAGTTTGGCTGTATACATATCCTCTCGGTCATTGTAGGGCTTCAACATATTGAACTGGGTTGCCTTCTCTAATGTTTGCGCCAGGTCTGAAAGCGCTTTTAATTTATCTGTTTCCATCTTTATTGTTTTTTAGTTTTTCAATCTGTTCATTTGCCAATTTTAAAGCAGACTCGTAAAATCCTCTACATAAAGTTTCCAACCTGTTGCTGTCACTTATGCTGTATTGCTTTACATCTTTGTATCGCGCCATATCCGGATTAGCCGCTAATAACACATATAGCGAACTATCTTCTTTTCTTTTAAAATCATCTGCAAAGTCTTTTTCAAAGACGTATTCTAAAAGCGAAAGCAAATGCCCGATATTGATGCGGTTAGGGCGGTAACTCAGGTATAACTCAATAAGCCCTAATGATAAGTTTACCGCAACCTGATGCAGCAGGGAATTTTTCACTAATGCCTCATCATCCTGTGACAGGATCGCGGCAGAAGCAAGGAAAGAGTCTGCGGCAAGCTGCCTGTCATACCAGTAACAAACAGATTCCTGAACGTCCCTTGTAATAGTCCTTTCTTCAATTTCAAGGCTGCTGCCAATTTGAAGCCCGTTACTAATAAGTTTATTTAGGAACCATCTGTCATTATCCCTTTTCTTTCTTAGCGACTGCTTCCGGTGTAGCAGGATCGTCACTTTGTATTTACCATTGAGAAGGTCACGTACTTTGGCTTCAATAGCTGAGGCGGCATTATCTTTATGTTCCAACGAAAACACCACGATATAAAAATGAAAGCTTGGATCTCTGTAATACTTTTCAGCTCGTTTCGGGCTATCGTAAAGGCGATAGCCAAAACAGAAAGCGGAACGGGTATGGATATAACCGTAGATGATATCGCTGATTTGTAATAGTGCTGCCTCTATCTTATAATTACCGCTCAATTTATCCTGTAATATTCGCAATCCTATAAAGGGTGTTGCTACCGTACTGGAAAGGTGAGAAGCATAATTTTTAAGTTTCTGCTTTAATTGTTTTCCGAAAAATGAGCTAAGTGTTTCTACCGTTTCAAATGCTTTGTCAACATTTTGTTTTTCTACCATTCCTAATTCTTTAAAATAAACTGAATAGTAAGCCGCATCAAGTGTTTCTATAATTTTCAGTCCTTCTTCCGTATTATAATCTAGGATTTCCTTTAGTTGCGGGGCGAAATTAATAACCCATTGATATTGCTCGTAAAGGCTGTTACTCCCTATAAATGAATCGCCGTACAGTTCTGAAACAGACATCAGTAAATAACGTAAAGCCTGGTGCAGGCAAAAGGTGGCCTCTAAAGTCCTTTCCGAACGGTTAAGGTCTTTGTAGTTTTTCAGGCAGGCATCGGTAGCCCACATCATTTCCCTGAAACGGAACTCAATTCTTTTTACAAAGAGCTTGGTGTTTATTTGAGATGGATAGAATACCTTGACTTCAGGCTGCGCGTAAACCAGCTTACCCACGTAGCAATGTTCAATGAACAGAGGCAGCCCTTTTTCAAAAGCATGCTTTGCCCAGTCGGCACTGAAGAATTTAAAAATAAAATCAGGGTGTGATTCCACGACTTTGCTGTTCTGGAATTCCTCCAATTCCTGATAATATCCATCGGAAAGAATCGTACAAATAAAGATTTTGCCTTGTTCATTTTCTCCAATCAGGGAGACATATACTGCGTCTGCATGTAAAAAGCCTACTACGCTTCTCACAGCCTCTTCCAAACGCTTTGTGTCGGAATAGCTTTGCGGAATTTTAATTGAATAGTCCATTTTATCTTACTTTTACTGTGGTACATCATTAAAAAATTTTATTTTTGCTAATACACAGCAAGTAAAGAAGTTATGGTAAAGTACCGAACCACAGCAGGTTGTAGTTTACCAGTAACTGCTTGTATTTTACCAACTAATAAAAACCTTACAGGATTTTCAATACCTTTGAGTTATGAGCACAGCAACAAAAAACCATATAGGAAGAAAGATTAGCCGCATCCGTGAATTGCGTGATATGAAGCAGGAAACACTTGCTGCTGCTTTAGGCATTAGCCAACAGGCAGTTTCTAATATTGAGAATAGTGAAACAGTTGAGGATGCTAAATTGGAAGAAATAGCCAAAGCATTAGGGGTTACTGCTGAAGGTATAAAACAGTTTTCAGAAGAAGCTGTTTTTAATATTATATCTAATACTTACCATAATACGAGTAGCGACACATCAACTTTGATTGCAAGTTCATTGAACTATCAGCCAACGTTTAACACCGTTGAAAAAATTGTTGAGCTTTATGAAAGGCTATTGCAAGCGGAGAAAGACAAAGTTGTTTATTTGGAGAAGTTGTTAGATAAAAAGTAATTTTGTTATAATTCTCATATACTATATGCCTACGCTAAGTTCTATGAACATACTTCCACCTAAGTCATGGGAAGAATTTGAAGAAATGACTTTAGATGCGTGTAAAATTCGATGGCAAAACCCCGATCTTCAAAGAAATGGTAGGCAAGGACAAACTCAAAATGGTGTAGACATTTTAGGTTCAAATCATCTGTTTGATTTAGTAGGAGTACAATGCAAAAATTACAAAGACAAATTAAATATAAGTCTTATAAAAACCGAAATAATTAAAGCTGAATCTTTCCTTCCAAAGCTAAAGATGTATTATTTTGCTTGTACAGATCGCACAGATTCATTGCTACAGAAGGAAGTAAGAGTTCTATCTCAGGAAAGAACAAGTCAAAATAAATTTCCAGTGATGATACTTTTTTGGGATGATATTGTTCAGGATTTAGTCCAAGACGTACCCATTTTTAAAAAGCATTATCCACAGATAAGTATAAGTATAGATGCCGATTTAAAAGTTAAAGACTTAAATTTATACTGTATTTTAGATTTAATTTATTTCACTTCTAATCTTGATTTCTACAATCAATTAATTTTTGGCGAAATAGGAGCTTTGGTGTCTGAAGATCCTTTACAAATAAAGTCGGTATTATTTTCAATCAAGTATTCTGCGAGTAAGATTTTGCAGCCAACTGATTATGACAAAGTTGCTAAACTTATAAATGAATATATAGAATATCTCTTTCCAAAAACGAATAGAAATGATGACTTTCTATGGTCTAAAGCTAACAGCATTTCAAGTGAATTTGTAAGTATTATATTAGGAGTCCAGTATCAATTAGCTAAAAGAGAATTGGCAATATACAACGTTGGAAAAATATTAAGTAAATGGAATATTTGGGAATCCAACAGCAATGAAGAATTGTGGGCTGATGATAATTGGGAGAGTTTAATAAAGTTTATAGCGATCATAGAATTATCCGAAATATCAAATCTAGTTGAGGGTCTAAGGAAGCAATATGAAAAAGGTGATCATTGGATAAGGTTAGATTTTCCTCACAAAGTTTATAATCATATAAGATTATCATTAATGTACAAATAGTACACTACAACAAAAATAATTATAAGTATTTCATCTCATTAATAGTTACATCCAACAAGGGTTGTAAATTACCATCTAAAATATCTTTATATGTAATTGATTGCGAGTTAAAAGTATCTATGGCAATACAATACTGTTCCGAAATTTGAAAATTCTGTGAATAATTTTTCAATAGAAATCTGTATAATGCCTCGCAAAAAATCCCTAATTCAGATTTTTTAAAACCATTGACCTGAGGAACCAGCCAAAGAGCACCTATTACCTTTTTGTCTTTCATATCAAATGAAAATACTATGGTAGGCTTGATATAGAGCGGAAAACCGTCAACCATTAAAATTTTATGTTCTGTTTGAACTCCTTGACGAGTAAACTTCTCCGGCCTTAAATTATATAAGTCAAACTCTTTAAAATTAAGTAATATATCTCTGTTTCTCTTATACATTGATAGTGTTGTACTTTTTAAATCTGGATTAAGCATTTTCGTTTCAAGCTCCGATATCTTAGGATCATAAAACTCGTCACTTTTATTTTTAAAAACATTGTAGATGCAGCTTGTGCTAAATACCCAATAATCTCTTGGTTCATCATCATCATCCTCGGATTCAGTTTTTTCCTTCGGCACTCTTGTCATAAGTTTAGAAATAAAATTTCGTTTTGATTTCTCAGTTGTTTTGCGTCGAAAATCGACCACTTCATTAATTTTAATTTTCTCCATATTTATTAAAGTTAATGGTTTTGTTTTTAGAGTGTTATACTCAAAATTAAGAAAAAAAAATTTATGTAAACAAAATCTTCCGGAGCACCGTAAGGATTTGTTTTCTATATTATTTCAAGAGCATGCTCCTTCAGGCATGCACTTTTTGTCATTTCTAAATCCTATAGATTCTATTATTTTTTGCTGATTGTTTTCCACCTGCGAAAACGTCAAAAAAGGCAGCTAATTTATTGCGGGCGCAGCTCACGATGGTAAACCAAAAGACTACGGCATAATGGCTCGTGCCTCGCCACCCTGTCGGGACTTATTCCGTTTCCTTTTGGTTTCCCGCTGCTCCCGCACGGTTTATCTGCTTTCTTTTTTTCCGTTTTTTCTTTGTGGAAAACTAATGTCTTTTATTGAGGCTGACGGCTTAAAAGAAAAGTGATGAATTCGTATTACTTAATTTTTTTAAATCTTAGAAATCATGGGACACAATCTGAATTTCAACGAAAGCACAGGCCGTTATTCTTTCTTTAGCGTAAAGGAAAAAGCGTGGCACAATTTAGGTCAGGTAGTAACCGACTACCCAACAAGCGTCGAAGCAATCACACATGCGGGACTGGATTATGAAGTGGTAAAATCTCCGCTATTCACTAACAGTATCGAAACGGTACAGGCTGGTACAGATTTAACTACCGGCGAGCCTCTAACAGTACCAAATTATTTTGCCAATGTGCGAAGCGACAATAACACAGTTTTAGGAGTAGTGGGCAAAGATTACCACATCGTGCAGAACCGTGATGCATTTGCTTTCTTTGATGCTATCGTAGGAGGTGAGGATGGAACCCTATACGAGACAGCAGGGGCTTTAGGAAATGGCGAACGCATTTTTATAACTGCTAAACTACCTGATTATATCCGCGTGGGCAATGGCGATGACGTAACCGAAAAATATATTTTCCTGACCACCTCGCACGATGGCAGCGGAAGCATAACAGCAGCCTTTACACCCGTGCGCATTGTCTGCCGAAATACTTTAAACGCAGCACTTAAAAATATGACCAACGTAGTACGCATTAAACACACTTCAGGAGCGAAACAACGTTTGGAAAATGCGCACAAAGTAATGGGAATGGCAAATACCCTGAGCAGCCAGTTAGAGAACATTTTTAACGAGTGGGCAACAGTAAGGGTTAAAGATGATGAAGTAAAGAAATTGATACAGTTGGCGCTATGCCCGAATAAAGAAACCTATGACCTTTTAAAGAAGGGAGCAGAAGACGAATTATCGACCGCATTCAAGAACATGGTGGAAGATGCTTTTGCCTATGCCATGGGAAATGATACCCAACAAATGGATACCACAAAAGGCACTTTGTTTGGGGCTTACAATGCCGTGACAGGCTACTATCAAAACGTACGGAACTATAAAGATGAAGAAGCCAAATTGCAATCTATTGTTATGGGGGGAACAGCACAGACCAGAGCGCAAAAAGCTTTTGAATTGTGCAGTGGTTTTGCCAAGAATGACAGCGGGATATTCCTCTTAAACTGATACAGGATTATACCAATTTTAAGCGGGGCAGGTACTTTAACCTGCCCTTATACCTTTTTGAAGGCAACAGCTTCGCCGGAGACTGCTTGCACCTTTTTAAGGCAATTTGTATGTCCTGGAAAACATTGAATTTCTGGGGAGATTGCCTCCTTTGGCGCAATCGGCAAGATGAACGGTTGTATCACAACCGGATCTTGCCGCCCATCCCTCGGAACTCGGGGGCGGAGGATTGCTGCTACGCTCTAACTATTGAATCGATGAAAAATACTGAGACTATAACATCAATCGTGAGACAAATATTTATATAATTTTTTGACCGCAAAGGTGATACTTTATCTTTTGATTGGTAAAGTATAAACCTAAATGTATTGTCGGAAATTTAACTTACCGACGTTATGTTATAATTAAAATAAATCACTAATTTTAAATCTCTTTAGCTATTAAATTTATAAGGTTATGATTGCGACAATAAATAATATCCAGGACGTAGAAACATTTTTTAAAGATTTATATAATGAAGGTGTGAGCGCACATCCAGATGACGATTTTAATGATTATATTAACTACGAAACAAATGAAGCGACCTATACAGTTGAAGAAGCGATAGTAAGAAATGAACTAATGAATAGATCTTTTATTGTTTGTGAAAATGCTAGTATTGATATCTATGAATTGATGGCTCAAATCTATTTAATTGACCTTAAATAATAAGTTTTTAAGTTTATTTCACTTACTCTATTTTTTGAAAACTTTTGAATTATGATACTCTAAAAATTCTTTGTTGGGAAGAAACTTCTGAGGAAGAAAAATTTTTGATTTATTGTATTTACTAAAAAAAAGATTATTTTCTTTTTCAAGATTTAAAGTGTCTGAGATTTTAACTGTGTAATCTGGTGTTATAGTTAACAAACCGCTATCGAAAGCTTTATCAAATAGCGCATTTAAGCATAATCCATTTGTTGGATTAAGACGATTTTCCTTGTCGGCAGCCCAAGGCTTGATATGACTAGCAATCAATAATTCAGTTGAATTTATGCCAGTTATACAGCATTTATAATTAAATGAAGCTAAAATTGTTTTTCTAAAAAAAGCTTGGTTAACTCTTAATCTTACAATTGTTTCTCGGTCAATACCTAATGGCAAATCATCAATATAAACTTCAGCAGAACTTTCTATAGATTCGCTTTTATATCGAGCAAGAATCTGCTCACTTTTCCACCCTAATTCTTCCCAATTATTATTAAATTCGTTCCAAACTTTTTCTTCGCCTTTTGCTCCTCGGGTTAATCCAGATACATTTCTTGCTCGTTGCGCTGGATCAAGACGTGCAAAGTTAGCTAGTTTCATGGCTACAGAACCGTTACTTCGCCCTATTAACTTAGCAAGTTCTATAACAGGCTTATAAGTTGCATTTATTTTTGTAAACGGGATTTTACAATAGAGATTGAATGCAACCACATGTTCTTCATATGTCCAGTCATTTTTAGCCATTATTCTATATATGCTATGCCAATTCTACTAATATGGCTTGATAATCTTGATAAAATGTCAGCAAATAATTCACTTCTAACTCTAAATAATGGAGGTTGAATTAAGTCCTTATTTTTTTGAATTTCAACCGATTTTAACAATCTAAAATCAAACATGGCTTTGTAGCATACACCACTTATCCGCAATATCGGTATCTGAGTATAAAAAGAGTCTGAACTTTGTAAATCAACAAATAAATTTTCTGGAATAAGTACCCCTGGCAGAAGTCTTGACTTTCTCCACTTATCCTGGACGTAATCACATAATGGTGTCACTTCTAACTCAATAAAAAGAATTTTGTTGAGTTCACTAGTGGAAATTTGATTCTGTCCTGCTGCTGTCTTCTTAAATACTGCCGATTTTTCATTATCAAAATAATTTTTTAATAAATTTCTTCTTCTTTTCCAGTGAATCCCAGTTCTAATAAATACATTACCTGGTTGAATTGTATTTACTGGAGCTATATCTACTAACAATCTTGTATTAATATCAGGAGTTATCGAAAGATATTCACTTACCAAATTTTTAATATTCGCATTATTAGCTGGGCTACCTCCCCATCCAGTTAATGACATAATATTTTTCACTTCCTTAGGATTGCCTTGAGGCATTTTGTTCCCATTAATTAGCAACGAATATTTATCCGCATATGGTCTTAATTTTATTTTATATTCAACACTGTTAAATTCTTTAGAATAAAATATGTTATTCTTTTCAATTTTAATAGTTCCAGATATATTAGATGTGTTAGCAACCTTATTTTCTAATGCGTCGAGAAATGAACTGTTCATTGTTTTCAAAGCATTATTTAATAACTCATCTTCGCTTACTTTATTTATAGTTTTACCCAATTGAGCCTTAGACATCCTGTAAATGCTATACTTCAAGTTACTTTCCCAGTATTTATCATTGATGTGGAGTGAGGAATAATCTTTCACAATTTCTCCCGATGCTTTATTAATTAAATTTTCCCACAATGTAAATAAGTGAAATGCATTTGCTTTCTTAAGATTGTCGTTTAATGCGGCCGTAATTAAGGATAATGCATTATCAATGGCAATTTTTTTTGTATGAGATTTCAAGGTGTTTTCTATCACACCTTTAATCGCATCTAAGTCATCATTTGCGAATCTGGCACTAAGAGAATTGTCGATTTCTTCAAAAATATCTTCTTTCAAATCACTGTCATACTCGGTGCTAAAAAAAGAGCTTTTCTCGAGCCTAAGAACTATTATTGGTCTTCTGGAGAAATTTTGTGCATTAACACTTTGTTCTATTGTATCTGCATGCATAGTTTCGACGGTACTCCATAAGACCAATATGTAAGGCCCATTATCTATAGGAATGACATTCTCCAGAATCCGAAGAATATTTTGAGCATAAGAGTGAGGATCACTAGGGCCAAATAGCTGTATATCTACAAAAGCCAATCTGATTTTTTGGAGTGGTTGTAATGGTAGTTCAGTATCTTTACCGGAGTAATATGTAGTAGCAATTCCTTTTTTTGAAAGTAGTTTAATAAGTGGTATCGCCTCGCTGATTTTATCGTCTATAACAATAACAGAACCGTCTGAAGGTAATTGAAAATCAGCCATATTTTATCTTTTAAAAGCGAGTAATAATTTTGCACCTTTTTTGAACTCATTTGGAAGATCATAATCTCCTTCTTCAGGAAAAATTAATTCTCCTTTTTGACTATTCATAACCTCATATGCTAAATGTAATCCCAATCCCATTCCTCCGGGCTTATCAGATACAAAAGGCTTTACTGCATCATCTGTTGAGATTGTAAATCCAGGTCCATTATCTGCTATCAGTATTGAAATGTAACCTTGGGGTTCTTCTATTAGATCTATATAAAGCTTTTTCTTTTTTACATTAGCATAGTTTTGCCACCAAATAGAATTATCAGTCAGATTAATTAGAGTACTAACTACAAGGTTATGAGAACATCTTACCATCGTATTTAAATTTACTCTTTTTTTATATTGGCGTATGACTTCTAATTCATGCACTTTAAGTCTAAATTGGATATTAGATAAAGACTGATCAATTATTTCCAGAAGATCCTCTCGCGATTTGCCGCTTTGTTTTATTACACCAGCATAATCACTAACAGTTCTTTGTAATGTTTTTACCAGTGATCTAACTTGATCATCCACAGATTTACTTTCAACGGCGGCAACCAGTTCAGCAATCATATGGATTACTTCATGAATAACTATTCCCAGACTTAATCCTGCACTTGAGCTTCGTGTATATATATCACTAATTGTTTTATAATCCTCTTCAATATCTTTAATCGATTTCAGCAAATCTTTTTGGAAATCTCCAGGAGGTATTTGCGATATTATTTTTTCTTGTAAAACACCTAAATTACCAATAACCGGTTGACTTGCAGAAGTAGGGCTATAAAGCTTTCTGATTTTTTCTTTATCCTTATTTCGCTCTGTTAATACTTTATCTATTGTGAATCTAATGGCAGATAAAAATTTGAAATAACTTTCGTTTTCTACGAAGCCTTCCCTATTAGTTTTCTCATCTAAACCACTGCTACTAGTTCTACTTAGATCAATTGCTCCAATCACGATATTGTTGCTAATGGTTTTTCCGGGCTGATTCACCCTCATCATATCAAGATTCAGCCAGTCATTTCCAGGTTCTCCGTAATCGTACACCCTGATTCCATTTCTGAAAACTCTAACTCCGCCATTTGTATTTAAATAATTAGTAAACCCCTTTTTGTCAGTAACGCCGAGTGAAAGTATTTTGGATTCTCGGTCAAATATTAATAATTTAAATCTAACTCTACCAATTTTATAACCTGTAAGATCTAAATCTTGCCAAGCTTTCTTTTTGGAAACTTCATCAATTACTTGCTCTACCATTCTTATGTTATGATATGTTTCGACCCTTTCCTCCAACTTTGACATTGTGTCCCAAGGACGAAATTCATATTTTAAAGTAGAAATTTGATTACCATCTATTACGGCTTCTGCATAATATAATGCATACTCCTTGATTTCTTTAAATGACATTAATCCGCTTAGCCAGTCCTGTTTATCAATTGAGAAAAAGACTTTAAATGAATCTAATGTCTCAAATGGTGAACTTAACGAATTTACAGCTCTGTAAAGCTCTCTAATTGTACCTCTAGACCATTTGTTTTTAAGTTCTTTAATTGATATTCTTGTACCCCTTTTCCCATTCTTAAAATACTCAGGTGTATCCCTCTCATACAGGTCAACTTTTATATTTTCTAACAAATCATCTTTTTCGAAATCACGCCAATTAATTCTTAGAAAGACTTCTTTTTTATTCTCCATTTTGGATATCATTTCTATTTGATACCCTAGTTTATGTACACCAAATCTACCAATTCCTTTCTCACCTATGGGGGCTCTGTCAACTTTAGCGCTCGGATTATCTTTGATTGATTTAATAATTTTAAGTTTATGATCACTCCCCGGCTGCATCCAAACATTAGTAATAATGTCCTTGCTCATTCCGATTCCGTCATCTTCAATTGTGATTTCTCCAGATTTCTCATCGACATCCTTCATGGTAACTCGAACTTGAGACGCATATGCATCATATGAGTTCTTAATTAGTTCCATAAAAGCAATACTTTCATTACGTATTAGTTGATCTCCGAGCTGAAGAAGCAGTCGAGCACGCGGTTGAAAATTTAACTTAATACTACTCATTTAGTAAAATATCTTTTATTTGTTTAGCAATAGATTCAGCCATAAGGGGTGGTACAGCATTACCAATCTGCCTAAATGCTGATGATCTGGGTTGATTTTCTTTAACTCCTTCGAAATAAAAATTATCTGGGAACGATTGAATCCTAGCAGCTTCCCTTACTGATATTGATCTTAACTGGTTAATGTCAGGATGAATAAAATGATGACCATCTTTGGCAATATGAGCGATCATAGTGTGAGGTTCAGTATCAACAACTTTAAACCGATCTAAAAAATCAGTTACATTTTTCTGAGTACGTTCTTCTTCTGGAATTTGATTATTTTTTAGTCTATTGCCTGTTTCTAGTTCCGCTATGGCTCTTGCGTAAATTTTAAGATCATTTGCATTGTGCGGTCTTGTAATATGCTGTGTTACAAAATCGACTCCATTACGAATACCAGTTAGTTTTAGATACTCATTAATTTTTCCAGCATATTCTTGCACCATTCTCTTTTCATCAGTTCCAATAATGGGGAGATCAGAAAAGATATCGTCACGAAAATATTTCTTTGGTATTTCTTTAAAAACTGGATATGATAAGGGCATTTCTTTTTTCCATCCTATTATAATTACTCTTTTCCTATTTTGAACCACTCCAAAATCATATGAATTAAGGAGCTTTGCTTCAACCTCATAACCCAAACCTTTATAATACAATTTCAGGTTTTTATAATAAATACCTTTAGCAGCTGATAAGATTCCGGGAACGTTCTCAAAGACAAACATTTTAGGCTGATATTTCTTTAGAAACTTTCCATAATGTATGTAGAGTTTTGTCCTTTCGTCATTTTTTTTATGCTTGAGAGGAGCACGTCCCACCACTGAATAAGCTTGACATGGAGGTCCACCAATTATTAAATCTACTTTCTTTTCTCCCAAAATAGAGTCGATAGACTTAAATATTTTTTTATTTTCTTTTCCGATTTCAGCATTTATAACCGAATTTAAAAGCTTTTCTGGTATATGTGCATACAAATCAGTCCTAGAGATTTCACCCTTTAGATAGGAATTATATATATTGCTTCTTTGCTCACTAATTAGGTGATGATATGCCACACGTGTTTTTAGAGTAAAACAGGCCGCTTTATCTAATTCAACATGAGCAGTTGGAACAAATCCTTGATTTATAAATCCTTCGGACAGTCCCCCGGCACCGGAAAATAAATCTATATATGTTAAAGCCATGAATATTTTATCAATTTACACGAAAATATGACAAAAAAACTTATATTAACATTTTTGGCAAGGTTAAATTACTAATTAATTTTCTAATTATGGACGTTCACACTACTGAACAGCGTTCGAAGAATATGGCTGCAATTAAAGCGACAGGAACAAAACCTGAAATTTTTTTGGCCAAAAAGCTTTGGGCGCTAGGGTATAGGTATAGAAAAAATAATAAAACTGTTTTTGGCAAGCCTGATTTTACATTTAAAAAATATAAAATTGCAATTTTCATCGATTCGGAATTTTTTCATGGAAAGAATTTTTATACCAAAAAGAAGCCGGCAACTAATACTGAATTTTGGGAAAGGAAAATTTTAGGCAACATTGAGCGTGATAGAAAAGTAAATGAATTTTTAATAAATGACGGATGGGTCGTATTACGTTTTTGGGCAAAAGATGTGTATAATAGAACAATGGAAATTTTATCAGAAATAGAAACTTGTTTTAAAGACAAACTATCGTAAGATGAAAGTCAAATCGCTTATTTTAAATTGGTTAAAGAAATGGAAATGTCGACACTTTGACGTTGCAGGAAAGACTAGGAATTTTGGTGTTTGAGCTGCCGGGGAATTAATTGTACTATGACCGTCTAATACTCAACGTCTAGATTAATTCCTGGTTTATTTTTCATAAATAAGTTTAATTACGTCAACTAATTGAAAAGTTTGATTAGCGCAAAATTTTATAACTAATCGCCGTAAATAAGGTTAACCGAAATTTAAGATTCGTTTTAAATCCACTTTAAAATGGTTCGAAAATTGTCCCGTAAGGACCACCACAATTCGGCTTTATATCATTATAAAGTACATTAAAACAATGAAAACCTGCAAGTTACGGCTTTGCAGGTTTTTTATTTTTATCCCTGCACTATCAAAATTTTCAAAAATACACAAAGTTTTTGTGGCAAATCTGTGGCAATTTCAAATTCAAAAAAAAATTGCCACAAAAACAGGTTTAAGTTTTTGATTATCAACCGGTAAAGCTGCTTAACGACTTGATTTGAAAGCACTATAATTCGACATTTATTAATTTTTAAAACGTTGAATTTATGTTAGAGAACAGTTTCGGAATTACCTTCTTCTTGAAGAGTTCCACAAAAGGCACAAAAGAAAGGTATGTTTACCTGAGAATTACAGTAGATGGTGTACCCAAAGAAACATCTACCAAACGCAAATGGGAAGTTAACCGCTGGAGCCAAAGAACAGAACGCGCTACCTGAAGCAGAGAGGATGCGAAAGTATTAAACTTTTTCCTCGATACACTGCATATGAAAATCCAGCAGTTTAAAAGTGAGCTCATGTTAGCCGGGCATGCAATTACAACTCAAAAGATCATGGACTTTGTAATGGGCAAGAATGTTTCAAAGGCGAAGGTTGTCCAGGAGTTTCAAAAACACAATGATGAGTTATTAGCTTTAGTCGAAAAGGGCGAATATGCTATCGGTACGCACGTGCGTTTTGAAATAGCCAAGAAGCATGTCAAAGATTACCTGCATTACAAATACAATCTGGAAGATATGGATTTCCATGAACTCAATTTTGAGTTCATAAAGGATTATGAGTTCTACCTAAAGACGGTGAAGAACATCAGCCATAACACGGCGGTAAAGTACATCACTAACTTTAAGAAAATTGTGCTGCTTGCCATTGATAAGGAAATCATAACCGCAGACCCCTTCAAGCGGTTTAAGGCAAAAAAAATCAAGGTTCCTAAAAAGCCACTCAGCGCCTATGAACTTGCCCAGCTGGAAAACCACACCTTTTCTACCCCACGCCTCGCTACCGTACGGGATATATTCGTATTCCAGTGCTATACCGGGCTGGCCTACATAGATGCTTTTAACCTGAAGAATTCGGATATCAAATTTGGGATTGACGGCGAGATGTGGATTATTACCGAACGCCAGAAAACCGGTGGCAATATCAATATTCCACTATTGCCGAAAGCCAAAGCGATTATGGAACGCTACAAAAACCATAAGCTTTGTTTGGAGCGCAATTCCGTACTTCCTGTTACTTCCAATCAAAAGATGAATGCCTATCTCAAGGAAATAGCTGACCTATGCGGCATCGAAAGCACCTTAAATACCCACAAGGCCAGGCGAACATTTGGAAGCACTGTAACACTCAATAATGACGTTCCTATCCATGTGGTGAAGGAACTTTTAGGGCACCAATCTGTAAAGCAAACAGAGGAGTATACCATAACCGAACAACAATCGGTCGGCAGAGAAATGAAACAGCTGCAATTAAGGTTAAACCAAAAAACAGAAATTCCCGATGACCCAATGACTGCTAATGTATTAAAGATGCAGGAAGAAATTATTTCGCTGAGGAAATAATTAGGAATGAAAAATGAAACTAAACCTGAAATCAAAAGTGTACTTAGGATATGTAAATAGGCTTTTTACAATTGTTGCCGCAGTGCGGCAACAATTGTAAACATCACTTAGTCAATACTTTGAATTGTCCCATCAGTGATGAAACAATTACAAAAAACCGAGACTTAAAATTAAATCAAAAAGCAATGTAACCAAATTGGTAACATTTTAATATATTTGCAGTGAGAATAATTGCTGTAAAAACATTAAAAGAATTCTGGGAGCTTTTTCCGGATTCCGAAAGGCCACTGCAATATTGGCATAAGGATGTGACGGCTGCTGATTGGAATAACCCAAACGAACTAAAAGGCCAGTTCGGCAATGCGTCAATACTCACAAACAAACGGGTTGTTTTTAATATACACGGCAACACCTATCGCCTGATTGTAGATATTGAATACCATTTGAAGATAGTATTTGTAGTTTGGTTAGGAACACACAAAGAATACGATAAGATTAACGCAAAAGAGATTAGCTATGTTAAGACTGATAAAAAATGATGCGCAACATGAAGACACCCTTGCGCGTATATACGAACTGATGCAACTTGATTTGCAACCGGATACTGAGGAATCCGATGAACTGGAAATTCTTTCGATGCTGGTTAAAAAATATGAAGATGAACATTATCCCGTTCCCGAGCCCAACCCTATAGAAGCCATAAAATATAGGATGGAGCAATTGAATATTTCTGATGCTGAGCTTTCTGAAATCTTAGGAGCACGTTCACGCAAATCTGAAATCCTATCCGGTAAAAGAAAGCTTAGTCTTTCCATGATACGTGCCTTAAAAGAGAGACTGAATATATCTGCTGATATACTCATACAACTTTACTAAAAACAACAAGTATCTGTATGATTAAATTATATGGGGCTGTCTCAAAAGGGACAGCTCCTTTTTTTTATAATCAATTCTGATTTCTCTTTATTTACTGATTTATATGTATTGCTTCCGACTTTAATTCTATTTAAGGCGTATATCTTTCAAAAAGACAAAATTATCCCTGTTATGATGTCCTAAGAGCGCATTTTTTCAGGTTATGTG